>DASVCG010000027.1:0-9508 GCA_036381755.1 Phycisphaeraceae bacterium
GCGCAGAGTTACGTCAATGGCGCAAAAAGCTGCCCTCGGGGGGAGAGGGTAGGGTGAGGGGGCCAAGCAAGAGAGGCTGAGGATTGGGGATCGGGGATTCCTACCTAATAGCCCGCCCCCAACGGGGGCGCGGCTGAAGCCCTCGGAAAGGGCAAACCTATTGCCATTGCACCCTTTCCACGGCTTTCGGCCATCCTGTGTTCTCCGGGTCAAAGGCGATGCCCGGCGCCTTTCTGATTGTCGATATCTCCGTGATGCCGTTTGCACCATGCCGTAGGATGACCCGCAGCTCACCCACACGGGCGAGGAGCCAGCAAGGGCTTTCGGCGATCGGCACAGCGTTCCCCTGTTCGTTCGTGGCGAACGCCTGAAGGAACGCGACGACGGCGTTGCGTTCGTTGTCGCTTAGAAGGCAGAACTCCTCGCCGGCTCGTCGGGAGAGCACGATCGACGCCAGCCCATCGAGCCGCGCCAGGTCGCCCCGCGCCAACTGATCCTCGCCTCGCCGAACACGATACCAGTCCTGCGAAGTCAGACGCACCGGGGCGACATCATCCGGAGCGATTCGCTCAAACCGGCGCAACGGCAGGCGGTAAATCGCGGAAGGATTGTGCCGCCGATTCTGAAGCCCGACGAACACCGCTTCGCCATCACATGCCATCGCACGGCTGTTGCTGTATTGCGGCGGAAGCAGGATCGGCCTCCAGGACTCACGCAGAAGATCAAGCACGATCACCTCCGCTGGTTCGGTGTGCAGCGCGATCCACAGATGGGATCCTGACAATGCCAGCGCCCGCACACATGCGGTTGTCGGGTTAAAGGCGATAGACTTCTGCACGCCCACGTCGGGATCAATCTTCAGCACCCTGGCCGGGATCGTGTCCAGCCCTACCCACAGGTGCCCGTCCCTGGCCACGAGCGTCGTCGGCAGGGCGTGCTCGTGCATCAGTGTCAATGATGTCTGACGGCCCGTTTCCGGATCGAGGCCGATGATCCGGCCCGGAACGTCATAGATGCACGCCCACACCCTCCCCCCACAGACCGCTACGTCTCGAACGGACCACATCGGAGCCTTCGGCAATACATATTCGGTTACCGCCAGCGACCGCTTATCGACGCGCAGCAGGCTGCCCGGATCGGTATACATGCCGATCCACAGGTCCTCCGCTTCGCTGTGACAGGTGTAGGCGAAGGGGCGTTGCCGCGATCGGCTTGTCAGCTCGATCGTCTGGACACTTCGATCAGCGGTGGAAAGACGGCTCAGATGGCCGGAAGCATGCACCATCCAGAGGATGCCGCTATCCCACACCAGATCGTGCAGGCCACCCGTCCCTTCAAGCACAGTTGTCTCATATTCGCTGAAATCGGGCCGACACGACACGAGCCGGCTCGGCGACGTCGAACAACCGCACCAGACATACCCACCGCCGACCGTCAGAGCATGCAGGTTGATGTCCCCTTCACGCAGAAGCAGCCCCGAGCCGGGATCCGCCCCGCCTTCGCCGTGATCGTCAACGTGCTTGTGATGCATGGGCATTGCTCACGTTCCACTCAAGCACGACCACGCCGGCCGGTCCGAGCTCGACGGCGGCTTCGCGGTCGCCGAATTGGACTTCGCCGTCGCCGAGCACCTGTTCCGCCCGGCCGACGCCACTGATCGGAGCGATGCTCAGCCGCGATGGCACATGGCAACTGGTATTGACCAGCCCCACGCATACGCGATCGTTCAGCGCCCGCGACCACATCACGACCTTATCGTTGCCGCCGGCAATATGAAACTCGGGAACCGGCTGAGTGGATAGCAAAACCGGCTCGAGCTCGCGCAGCTCGTGCATGACCGTCGAAAAGGACTTCCACACGCCGGGGGTGTCGTCGCGCATCGAGTACCACGAGTCCGGACCCCAGTAGTAAACGACGGCCATCAAGCCCTGAGCGATCGCCAGGTGCGCCTGCGCGCGGACCTCCGCTTCGTTCGGCCGATGGTCGCTGTCGGAAGGCATCGACAACCCGGGCATTTTCCGTCGCACCGACCTCGACGCGCGCGCATCGTGACCTTGCAGCACCAGCCAGAGCGGCTTCTCGGGCACCATCTTCCGGTTGTAATGCACAGCCCTGGAAAGCGGCGCCAGCGAGCGAAGCCTGTCGCTGCTGGCGATGATCGGGTACCGGTCATACCACAGCACGTCGCAGAAGTGCCCGAATTCCAGCGTCCTTTCAGGGAGATTGGTCAGCATGATCGCCGGATGGTTCGGGTCCAGCCGTTTGATCAAGCGGTAAACGCGAGCGGCGTCGGCAATCGTCATCTTATCGGTGTTCGGTTCGTCCATGATGTACCACAGCCACAGCGCCGGCTCGCCGGACAGCTCGGCGATGATCCGCGCCAACACCGGTTCGTTGTACGCGCCTCCCCGCATGCCCGATACCGCCGACCGCGGCAGGCCCAGGAACACCCCTAACCCCAACTGGTGCGCCCGTCCCAGGTACTGCCGCGCTTGTTGGATATACCTGTCCAGATCGTCGTCGTCTTCGATGTCCTGGTTCTCGAACCAGTAGTCGTGGACCAGATTGAAGCCCGAGTCCCGAGCGCTCGGCAGTGCATCGACGAAGGCGTCCACCTGCCCGCTGCGATAGCCGCCGACGACGAATACCGGCTTGCCATTAACGATCAATTCGCCACGGGCGCCAAGGCGCACCATGTTCGGGTTCGGCTGGTAATTGACGTGGAATACATACGACACGGGGTTCGACTTGTGTTTGCTGTCTGCCGGGTGGTCGTAGCGGATCTCGACACGATTCAATCCCTTTCGCAGGTCGCGGTCTGGCGTGATGGTCAGCTTGTTAAGCTCGACACGCCAGGCGCCATCCGGCAGCGTCCGGCCGTTAATCTGGACGCGGCGCATCGTCAGCGCCTCGCGACCGACCCCGGACAAGTCAAGCGTGAACTTGGGCCGCGTCTGATTGGTGAAGCCGGGGTGCAGATCGGCCCACGGTTGGACGGAATAATACGCGTCCTTATTGATCTGCGCTGCCGCGGGGAGAGCAAAGGTCACGGCCAACCATGTCACGGCCAGGAGCACGGCGCGCAGAATCATCTCAACCCCTTTCTTGGTAAACCGGAACGGAGAGCGGCGATTACTCTTATGGCCAGACCTGGCAGGCGGGCAGGCTGCTATTGGGATTGTTGGTGGTATACGGGTGCAGCTTGTGCGCGTTTTCGATGAACTCGGCCTTCTTCAAAGCCACATGTCCATCGAGAAAACCGAGTTGGGCGGCCCCGTTGTGGCGAAGATGGACCCGGTTGGCATCCCCGGACGCGCCGTGCCCGAAACCTCAAGATTGGAATACCGTACGCCGTTGCCGGACGACCAGAAACCCACCACGCCCACCGACCCGGCGTGAAGCGGGTTGGAGCCGCCCTCGGCGGTCGTCGTCGACACGAGCGTGCCGGTGTCGTCGAACAACTGCGCGACGACCTGATCATCACCGGTCACCGAGAGCGAGATCCGCCATGTTTCCCCTGCTGAATAGGTAAACGTATCCCCGATCTGCTCGTTGGTCATGGCGCTCAATGAACCGCCGTCTCGCTGCCAGAGCCGCAACTGATTG
The DNA here is from genome assembly GCA_036381755.1 of Phycisphaeraceae bacterium. Classification (GTDB taxonomy): domain Bacteria; phylum Planctomycetota; class Phycisphaerae; order Phycisphaerales; family Phycisphaeraceae; genus DASVCG01. The sequence continues at coordinate 3,607 of DASVCG010000027.1, forward strand.
CCTCGCACAAGCGCAATGTACATATCCTCCGCATCGTCCGAGACGCGCGCCGCCACGCCCGACCATGTGCTGGTGGTCGGGCTCCAGAATGTGGCGTTGAAATCGACCGACACCGTGTAATCCTGCCAGAGCTGCGACCCATCGCCCGTGTAGTGCGCGCCGCCGAACGTCGGAGTCCCACCGTCATACTGATAGGCATTATTCACGATACGCATGCGATCCGCGCCGACATCGATCGGCTGCCATCCCTCCGGCTGCGTATTATCCGCGCCTTCAAATGTGTTCTCATATTCAAAGGGAGCGGCCACAGCGTGCTGCAACAGCAAGCCCACCGTCGCAAAACCAATCATGGCCGGAACAACGGTCCTGAAGCACGATGACGTCCGAATCCTCATCATGATCATCCTCCTGTCATGCGACATATGTGAATGGCTTCGACATGTGATGTACGAGTCCCGACGATTCCCCCGTGCCCGATCGCAGCCCGCCGTCCCCGATTGAATCCCGCTGTGATGATTCAACCTCACGCCTTGCGCGGTTTCGCCTGCTGGATGCTCGCCTTCTTTCTGGCGCCGCACGATTCCGCCACCACGAGCCTCGGCTTCACCAGGATGCCGGGCGATTCACGCACCGCTGGCGTAGCGCCCTCGATCATTTCAAAGACCATTTTGGCGGCGCGTTTCGCGACCGCTCGCTCGCGCTGGTCGATCGAGGTGATGGCGGGGATGGCGCCCAGACCGAAGGGTTGGCGGGATCCGCTCACCACGGCAATATCCTGGGGAACGCGGATCCCTCTTTCATACAAGCCGCGGATGATCCATACCGCGGATTCATCATTGCTCGGAAACAGGGCGTCCGGCTTGAGAGGCAGAACTTCGTCCAGGCAATGATCCACCAGACGCCGTCGATTAATCCGCAGGCTGGGCCCCCGCCAGATGAAGCTCCGGACAGACGGCAGGCCGCTCTCCTCTACGGCACGTTGACAGCCGGCCTCCCAGTCCAGCATGCCCTCGTATCGGCTTTGCGACCGCAGGACGACGATGCGTCGACGCCCGTGATCCAGAAGATGCTTCGTGCCCAGATACCCCACCCTTTCAAAGTCGGGGGTCACATAGGGGACCGATTCGCCGCCGAGAGGCTTGCGGACAAAGACGGTGTTGGGAATGCCGCGAAAGAGGGCCGGGACGTGCTGCCCGAACTCGGGGTAGTTGTGTGATAGGCAAATGACCCCTTCGACCTCACGGCCACGAAACTCCTTGGCATACTCCGCGATCTGGTCGAGGCTGTCATTCACATACCCCACCAGCAGCAGAAAGTTTCTTGCGGCTGCAATCTGCTCGATGTCCACCAACGTTCGCGTGAACTGGTTCGGAGCCTTGGCGTCCAAAATCACGCCAATGAGCCGGGTGGGCTTCCCCGCCAATTGCTGTGCGGCGACGTGAGGCCGGTAGTCCAGCTTCTCGGCAATCCGGCGGACCCGCTCGGCCGTCGCCTTGCTCACGCGCGTGTTGCTGCCTCCGGTGTTGAACAGCACCTTCGCAGCGGTGGCGCGGGATACACGAGCCTGCCTTGCGATGTCCTCCATCCGGACCCGCTGAAATGCCCGTTGAGCCGTATCAGCCACCACCACAGCCTTTCTCAACGCGCGGCGTTCCGCGGCTGATTATGGGGATAATGCCCATGACTGCACGCGCAATCAAGATACTACCGCCGCATGCGACAGTCAAGAAAATTTATTGCCGCACTGATGGGCTGGAGAACCGCGGCCGCGTGCATAGCCGCGAGCGAGCCTTTGACCCGATCCGGCATCGGCAGGACATCTACGCGGGCAATTTCTCTATCTGGGGGGCGAACCAGGACGTCATCCCCACCGTCGCCGACCACGCCTTGACCTACGACGCCATGCCCGATGCCTGTCCCAGACAGCAACGCTGCGCCGAGCGAGATGTGTGTGATGAATCCGGCTGATGAGCGGCATCCACCGGTTCTGATTGAATACGGCGAAGGCGACTGTGGCTACGATGGATACCCGATGGCCAAGGCAATCAGCATCTCACGAAGGAAGGTCTGCGCGGCGTGTCGAGTTCCGTAGCTGTGTTCGCCGAGCTTGACCGGACCGCGGAACATCCATCTGCGCCTGCCCTCTGCCCCCTACCCTCTATCTCTTGGCAGTTTTTCTTTTCCGCCCTCTATCCTTCTCTGGCTTGCTGTGCTGCGCGTGTCAGGTCGGTCTTGAACTGCGCCAGCGCTTCGTCCTTGCGGTCGGGCGGCATGCGCAGGAGCGCTGCGGGGTGCAGCGTGGCCATCGTCCACGGCGCCCAGTCGGTGGCGATCATCTGCCCGCGTTGTTGGGTGAGGCGGAAGTCACGGCCGAGGATCGCCTGCGCCGCGGTAGCGCCCAGGCACACCAGCACCATTGGCCGCACCAGCGCCAACTCCGCTTCCAGCCACGGCAGGCAGGCGCGGACCTCGCCCACTCTGGGCTTGCGCGGCCGACGGCGACCGCGCTCCCCTTCATGCGGAAAGTGCTTGACGACATTGGTGATGTAGACCCGCTCGCGCTCGACGCCCACTTCCTGGAGCACGCGAGTTAGTAGCGCGCCGGCCCTGCCGACGAACGGCCGACCTTGACGGTCCTCCGTCTCGCCGGGCCCCTCGCCCACGAGCATCAGCCGCGCGTCCGCGGGCCCCTCGCCGAACACCGTCTGCGTCGCACCTCGATAAAGATCGCACCCCCGGCAGCGTGCCGCGGCGCGGCTTAGCACCGGCAGCGTATAAGGCTCTTCCGAGGGCAGGTAATCAGCGGCGCTGCGCGGCGGATGGGTGGTCATGGCGCGGCCTCCGCCAAACTCTAGGCCGCACCCCGCCGATCTACAAGACGCGTCTCTATCTGCCGCGATCCGCAACCGCGCACCGCGGCTCGTGAGAAAGCGGCCTGCGATCGGCGGGGCACAGCCCCCATGCGCCGCTTGCGCGACGGGCCGTTGCGACCCGCCACGCAATCGTGCCGCGCTTTCTCACTGCAACGCGGAGAGGTCCGCGCCGTGGTTGATGTGGTACACCTGGCCGTCGATGACCAGCGCCGGCACCGACTTGACGCCCTGCCGCTGGGCATCCGCCAGCCGCTGCTTCTGCTGGCCCAGGTGCACCACCTCCACATCGAACCGGCTGCGGTCCAGCGCCTGGGCAACCCCCTGCTCAGCCGACACGCAAACCGGGCAGCCCGCATGATAGAACGTCGCCTTCGTCTTCATGATTCAACTCCTTTCTGATGCAGCCACGTTGGCGGAAACCGTTTCCGCGTTCGTATAATTGCTGTGCTCCAGGCGTTCGGACAAGAGGGCACCAAACGGTGCCTGACGCACTTTTTGGTGTAAATTCCGGAGTTTTCCGGTGAAGAAAATTTCAGCGGGGAAGCCGAAAAACGGCGACGTGGCCGCGATGGTCGAGAGCATCGTCGGCTGCAAGTGGTCGCTGCACGTGCTGGGCCAGATCCGCCACGGCGTCTACCGCCCGGGCGCCTTGGCCCGCACCCACGAGGGCCTCACGACGAAGGTGCTCAACGAGCGGCTAAGCAAGATGGTGCGCTTCGGCATCCTCCAGCGCGTGGCCTACCCGGAGATCCCGCCGCGCGTAGAGTACCGCCTGACCGACTTCGGCCAGCGGTTCGTCAAGATCCTGGATGCGGTCGATCAGCTTCAGCATGAGCTGGACCGGGCGAACCCGTCGCAGGCGAGTGCGGCGTCTCCATCGCCCGGCGAAGCGCCCGCACGACGCGCAGCGGCTCGGGCGCGGCGCACACCACGCCGCTGACCGCGATGCCCTGCACGCCCGCAGCAAGCAGCTCACCCACGTTGTCGGGCGTGATGCCGCCGATGGCCAGGTGCGGCAGCTTGCCCCACGCCAGGTATTCGCGCAGGTAGGCCGGTCCGACGATCGTTTTTTTCTCTTTGGTCGTCGTGGGAAACATCGGCCCCACGCCGCAGTAGTCCGCCCCGTCGCGCAGCGCCTGATGAGCCTGTTCGATCCGCGAGGTGCTGATGCCGATGAGCAGTTGCCTGCCGACCAGCCGGCGGGCCTCACGGCAAGGCAGGTCAGTTTGGCCCAGGTGCACGCCGTCGGCCCCGCCTAGCAGGGCCACGTCGGGGCGGTCGTTGACGATGACGCTGACGCGGTGCGGGCGGGCCAGCTCCACGAGCTGCTGTGTGCGGGCCAGCAGCTCACCGGCTTCCAGGTCTTTCTCGCGCAGTTGGATGCAGTCCGCCCCGCCTTCGACGCAGGCGCGGGCGACGGCGAGCCAATCGCCTTGCGGGCACAGCGACTGGCTGATGAGCACGCACAATCGCCACTGCTTCCGCTGGCCGCTGCCCATCGCCAGGCTCAGGCGCTGCTCCAGGTCGTAGCCGCGGTAGCGCAGCGATTCGATCCTCGCCGCCACCTGGCTGTCGATCACCTTGGCGTACTCCTCCAGCGCGCGCAGCGATTCGCTTAAGCGTTTGCCCGCGGCCAGGGCGACCTGCGCTGCTGAAGCTCGCTCCATCTCGCGCGGGGCTTTGAGGTGGACGCCCACGTCGCCGGGCGTGTCGCGCGACGCCTCCAAACCCGCCAGCGGAGCCAGCGCTTGAGCCAGATCGTGGCGCAGGTGCTTGATCGCGCCGGCCAGGTCCGCGTCGTCCAGGAGGAAGCGCGCCGCTTCTTCCATCACCCGCATCGCCTCGCGGGCACGGTTGGCGTTGGCGTCGAGGATGCGCTTCACGTCGGGCATGGCCTGCATCGTGCTTTTTTAGCGTTTTTAGCGGCTGATCTCCGGCTCGGGGGCCGGGTCGTCGGCGATTGTGGGCCGGCTGTGATCCGGAAAATAAATCATCCACAGATTCCGTGTGTAGATCATCCAGCCCGTGGCCTGGCCGATGAAGCCCACGATGTCCTTACGCCAGATGAAATAGAGGATCAGCATGGTCGCGCCGAGGAGGCTCATCCACCAGAACACCGGCGGGACGACGGAGCGGCGCTCCTTCTCGCTCACCAGCCATTGCACGATCATCCGCCCCGTAAACAGCACCTGCCCCATCAGCCCCAGCGTGACCCACAGCACGCCGTGCCAACTGGTGATGTTGAACAGGGTGAAAAGAAACCCGTCCTGCTGATGCCGCTTCTGGCTGCGGTCCACCGCGTCGAGGAACGCCTGAGGCGTCAGCCGCTCTTGGCCGGTGGGCGTATCGATCAGGACGCGAATCTGCCCGTCGGGCTGCTGCTCGAGCTTCAGGTCGCGCAGGGGGGTGTTCAGGTCCACCGCGTCGCCCTGGGCAGCGGCTGACGCAGCGGCGCTTCCCCCAGCCAGGGCAACCGCCAGCAGAACCCCAACCGCCCACGACGGCAAGCAACCCCCCAGGCGTTTCACGGGCCTTCTCCGTCGGCGGTGTGGAGGTCGGCGTGGTGAACCGTGGTGTCGCGGTAACGCTTCATCATCCAGCGCAGAGCCAGGCAGTCGATGAAGCCGGCAATCCCGCGGTTGAGCACGCCCAGGCCGTACTTGGTCTGACCCGCGGCCCGCGGGCGGTGATTCACGGGCATCTCCACCACCTGCGCCCCGAGCATGCGGGCGTAGACGGGCATGAAGCGGTGCATGCCCTTGAACTGAAGCGGAAACTGCTTGGCGATGTGCGCCCGGACCACCCGCGCGGAGCAGCCCGTGTCGCGGATCGGGTCGCCCAGGAGCCATCGGCGGAATCGGCGGCCCACCACGCTGCCGACGCGGCGGACCACGTTGTCCTGCCGATTGCGCGACCGGTCGCCCTGAACCATGTCGGCCTGGCCGCTGCGGACCAATTCCAGCATGGCGGGCAGGTCGGCTGGATCGTTCTGAAGATCCGCGTCGAGCGTGGCGATGAAGAGCCCCCGC
>DASVCG010000028.1:0-4044 GCA_036381755.1 Phycisphaeraceae bacterium
GTTCGGACCCGCTCCCGGGCTTCACGCTCATCGAGCTGCTCGTGGTGATATCGATCATCGCCTTGCTGATCTCCATCCTTCTGCCGGCGCTTGGCGCGGCGCGATCCGCCGCCCGCCGCGTCGCGTGCCTGTCCAACATCCGACAAATGGGCCTGATGCACGTCGAATACGCCAACGATAATGACGGCTATCTGCAAACGCCCGAGAGCTACGCGGCGCTGGGCCCTTCTGCTGAACCGAATGGTTGGTGGATCACCCGCCCGCCGAAGCTCGTCAACCTCCCTCCGCCGGTGTTCAGCGGCGGCAGCTACCGCAACGGGCTGCGGCCGCTCTATCCCTACGGCCTGATGAACAGCAACCCCGCTTTTTTCTGCCCTGATCTCGAATACGGCGCGGGGCTGACCCCCGATATGATCGAGGTCCTGATCAACCAGAAGGGGCGTATTGCCTATGCCTACCGCTTGACCACCAATGGCTACAACAGCGGCAGTGTCGCCGGGGATCCCATCCGCCTCGATCAGATGCGCTCCGATCAGTGGCTGCGCTTCGACGCCCGGATCGATCCTAATCAATATCTTCCCTTGGAGGATGTCGTGCGCGGCACCCGGTCGTCCAGCGCATACGCCTGGAACCTCCAGGTTGAATCGGTGCCCAACCCCAATCTTCGCCACGGCGCGATCAACACCCTCTACTTCGACGGCTCAGCCCGCGGCGTCCCGCCGGGCGAGTACCTCGATGGGCGCGAGCCTTGATCCAGCGGCGCAATGGCCGGCTCGATCCTCCCGTGGTCGCCGACCGCGCGGCGATGCCGTGCTGCGCGCCAAGGCGATCCTCAACGCACTCCACTCCAGTGAGCCTACTTCATGAGCACCTGCCAGAATGCTTCGTCTGTTGTTGGCGTGCTTTCACCGTCCGGGGAGCTTGACGTCATTCCCAGCCCGCGGAGGGTCGATTTCGGCGGCACGCCGCTGGTGCTCACGCCCGAAGTGGGCTGCGCTCTACATGACCTGACCGGTTCGGAGCGACTGGCGCCGGCTGTAAGCGACCTGGCGGAGTCCCTGCAGCGGATCGCGCGCATCGTGGATGCCTCCGCGAGCGATGGGCAAAACCGGCCGCAGATCACGATCCGGCTTCAGCCCGACCCCAACGCCAAACCCGATGACGAGTCCTATCAGCTCCAGGTCAGCAGCCACGGGGCAACGATCGTCGCGCCTCGCGAGGCCGGGTGCTTCTACGGCATCCAGACGCTGCGGCAGATGTTGCGTCTGGCAAGCCCGGAAGCCAGCCACGCCGCCGTCACCCTCCCCGGCGTCACGATCCACGATGCGCCGCGTTACGCCTGGCGCGGCATGATGGTGGACTCAGCACGCAATTATCAACCGCTGTCGTTCCTCAAGCAGCTAATCGATAAGCTGTCGCACTACAAATTCAACGTAATGCATTGGCACCTGGTGGACGACCAGGCCTGGCGGCTGGAGGTCAAGTCGCACCCCCGGCTGACCGCGGAGGCCTCGCGCGTGAGCATGGGTGATGAAAGCCGCGGCGGATGCTATACCCAGCAGGAGATCCGTGAGCTGGTGCGCTATGCCTGGCATCGCTTCATCCGCATCGTGCCCGAAATCGAGATGCCCGGCCACTGCATGTCGGCGCTTACGGTCTACCCGCATCTGTCCTGCACCGGCGGCCCGTTCACCCTGCCCGGCGTGCAGTGCATCTGCCCCGACATCTATTGCGCCGGTAACGACGAGGTGTTCGCGTTCATCGAAGATGTGCTGAACGAAGTGATCGACCTGTTCCCTGACCCGTTCATCCACATCGGCGGCGACGAGGCGCCCAAGGATCGCTGGGCGGCCTGCCCGCGATGCCGGCAGCGCATGCGCCAGGAGGGCCTGGCCGACGAGGGGCAACTCCAGGCCTGGTTCATCGCGCGGATGCACCGCTATCTCAAGTCGCGGGGTCGGCGGATCATCGCCTGGGACGATCTCGGCGACAAGGACCTGCCCTCGGACGTGGTCTTTCAGTGGTGGCGTAACCGCACTCCTGACGCCTGGCGATGGCCCAGCCGCTGGGCCTCACGCGGGCATGCGACCATCTTCTCCCCCACGTCGCACTGTTACCTTGATTACAGCGAGGATCTGATCAGCTTGCCGCAGGCCCTGACGTTGTCCCTGGCCGCCGATCATGACCTGATCTCGCCTGAGCGTGCCGACGCCCTGTTCCTCGGCGGGGAGTGCAACGTCTGGACCGAGAAGATCCCTTGGGAGCGGTTCCTCAGCCGCGCCTTCCCGCGCGCTTATGCAATCATCGAGGCCCTGTGGCGCGCCGATGATCGCCCAAATGCCGAGCGCTTCATCCAACGCGTCAGCCGACACTGATAGGGTGTTGATCCCGCGCCACAGCGATTGCCACGGGTGGCACGATTCCGCGCTTCGCTTGCTATTGGCTGCGCCGCGTGCGCTGATCGGCACGGGTGCGGGCCTGACGCAGGGCATCGAGGACGCTCTGCTGCGGGCTTTCGGGCTGGGCGGCGGCTGAAGGAGCAGGGCGGGGCGGTGTGGTGGTGGCAGCAGGGGGCGTCGGTTGAGCGGGCGTGGGAGGCTGAATTCGTCGGCGTCGTGTCGAGGAAGCAGGGAGAGTCGCTGGGCTTTCATCGCCTGCTTCGGGCGCTGCGGCGACGGACCTGCGCAGCCGTCCCAAAGCAGGCAGCAGCGATAGCGCGCCGGTTCGTCGTTCGAGCACCTCCAGCAGCACCAGCCCCGCTGCCAGCAGTAGCAGCCAATGAGCAATCGGCACAGCCTGGGGCCGGCGGGGCAGCGCGGACCAGATCGCTCCCAGGTCCACCCGTTCCTGGCCGCCGCTGATTCGCGCCAGGCGTTCCAGCGTGCGGTCCGCCCGCGTGACCGACTCAGGTTTGAACTCGGGGGAATAAGGCAGGCAGACAGGCGTGAGCGTAAGCCGGCCATAGCCGGGAATATCCACGCTGGCCAGCACGGTCTCATCACTGGAGAGGGGCAGCTCCAGGGCCAGGCTGTGGGTGGCGTCCCACTGGAGTGTCGCCTGCTCCTGGCGCGGCGTCTGATCCGGTCGGCCGCGCAGCAGCGTGACGCGAGGCAGTTGGCTCAGCGTCGCTTCAGGCTGCTCCGGGTCCAGATGCAAGCGGATGGTGTAGACCCCGCCCTCGACCTGCTGGGTCAGCATCATGTGCTCAGGCAGTTGCGTTCGCTCGCCGGCAACCCATCGGGTCAGGCTGGTGAGCAGCTCGCCCATGTGCTCCCACTGGGCGATAGGGCCGGTGAACTGGCCGTCGGCTTCGCCCGTATACGCCACGGCACGCCCCACGCCGGCCTGCCAGGCAGCGATGAAAGGCGCTGCGTACTCGTCCTGCGTGACCGCTGCCAGGTTCGCCCCTTCGCGCAGGTAGCAGAGGTTGTATCCACCCGCGAGCGGCGGCTGGCCGAGGCTTCGGCCGGTCAGCGTTGTCAGGCCGCTGGTGGCATGCACGGGCGTGGGCTCGTCAATGAATGCGCTGCGCGCCACTACGAAGGTGTCCTGCGCGAAAAGCTGCGGCAGCTCGTTAGCATCGGCGGTGAAGAAGATGCGCCCGTTGCCGCGCTTGGCGATGTCCTCCAGCAGCGGCGCGTCTACGTCCTGAGGCGTGCCCAGACCGATCACGCTGACGGTGATGTTCGCTTGGGCGCATTGCTCGAGCAGCTCTTTGTACCGCCCGGGTTCCTCCGAGTCAGCGGCATCGGAGAAGAGAATGATGTGCCGCGTGCTGGCGCGGGCGTTGGCGAGCATTCTGGCGGCGGTGGACAGCGCCTCGTACACGAAGATACCCCCGCCCATCGACTCGACCCGCAGGATTCGGCTGCGCAGCGGGCCCTTGTTCTGAGGCACGGCCTCCAGGTCAGCGATCACGTGCGCCTGGCTGTCCACCGCCACCACGCCGAACTCGTCCATCGGCGAAAGCAGGTCCAGCACTGACGCTGCGCCCAGGTTCGCCAGGTCCATCTTGGTCCGCCCGGCGCCCGCGGGCGCGGTCAT
>DASVCG010000029.1:0-4625 GCA_036381755.1 Phycisphaeraceae bacterium
TGGTGGTGATGTAGGCGCCGTAGCCGTAGACCTCCCAGTAAGGCGGCTGGTTGAAGGCCTGGTGGACGCGGGAGGCCCACTGCTGGTCGGTCATGTCGGGCCAGCTATCCGACTCGAAGGCCAGTTGGTCGAGGGTCTCGCGTGTGGCGTTGAGGGTGAAGGCTTCTTCCTGCGGCTGAGGCTGGAGGGCGTTGTAGGGGACAGCGACGAGCTTTTCGCCGATGCCCGCGAACCCGCCGTAGCTGAGCACCGCGTAGGCGGCGCGGCCTTCACGGGTGTCGATGATGAAGTCGCTGACCTGGGCGAGCTCTTCGCCCTGGGCGTCGCGCACCTGGCGCTCCATCAGCACGCTGAGTTTTTCCACCTGGCCGGGCTGCTGCATCGCCATGCCGGGCTGCTGTTGTGCGCCGGGCTGCTGCGCGCCAGCCTGCTGCTGGAGCTGCTGGACTTCCTGCGCCGCGACCTGGGCGTACTGCTGAGCGGTGGTCTGGTCGACGCCGGCCTGGGTGAGCGACTGCTCGATGCGCTGGCGGATCTGATCCTGCTGCATCTGCTGCTGCTGGATCTCCTGCGCCAATTGCTGAGCTTCCTGCTGGGCCTGATCCTCAGCCAGGCCGGCCTGCTGGAAGCGGCGCTGGAGCGACTGCTCGATGCGCTGCTGGCTCATCATGCCCGGCTGCTGCTGGGTCTGGTCCGAAGGGGGCGTGGTGCCGTAGGCGCCTTCCTGCTGCTGTTGCTGCTCCTGCGGCTGTTGGGCCTGCTGGCCGAACTGCTCCATCTGGCCGGCCTGGCCCAGCGGCATCATCTGCCCCGGCTGGGCCTGTTTTTCCCAGTAGGGCTGGAGGCCGAACTGCTGGTGGATCTGCTGAGCGAACTGTGGGTCGGAGAGCTGCTGCCAGTTGGCATCGTCGAACGCCTGCATCTGCTGGAGCTGGTCCTGGGAGATGCTCAGCGTGGCGAACTCGCCGGAGGGATCGAGCTGAAACGCCTTGCACGGAGCCAGGCGGAGCTCATTGCCTTCGGAGAGGGCGATCACGCCGTAGGCGACCTGGCCGTGGTCCACATCGAAGGCGACCTCCTGAAGCGTGCCCACGACCTGGCCCTGGGAGTCACGCACCTCCAGGTCGGTGAACTTGCTGGCTTTGACAAGGTTGGTGCGGCCTTCAAGTTGGGCCTGGGCGTCCTGCTGGGGCTGTTGCTGCTGGGGTTGCGCCCAGGGCGTTTCGGCTGGCTGTTGCTGCTGTTCCTCCTGGGCTGGGGGGGCCATTTCTTCCTGGCCCAGCGTCGCAGCCGGCGCCAGCGTCAGCGCCAGCGCGGCCGACACCGCCTGTCCTGCGTGCATCCGCCTCATCGGGTGGCTCCTTTTTACGTGGGTCAACGGCTGACCGGTGCGAGGCAACCCACGCGGCTGCCGAACTTCCATGCTGCGCAACCGGGCCCACCGCCAACGGTTCGCCTGCTCCGCTTGACCATCCGATTGACCATAGGCCCACCCCCGCGCGGGGTTCAGATGCGGGTTGCGCTGATTGTGTTCTGCTGGCGAGGCTGATCGGGCTTATCCGGAAAAATCCCCCCGCGCCGCAAAGCTGCGCCGGCATCGAGCCAAGGGGCCTGCGCCCGCAGCCGGGGCGATCAGCCGCAGCCATGAGCCATGGGCGAGTGGAAATCGGCGATCAATCAAAGGAATTGAAGGGAATAAATAAAGGAATCGAAGGGAATGACGCCTCACCTGGGCTCGTCCACGTCGGGGGCCAGCGTCACGCGATAGGAGGGGGGAGCCTCCAGCGCCTGGCGTGCTGCGGTGAGTATCGGGCGGGCGGCTGCGGCCAGGATCAGCAGCCCCGTCAGCACCGCGGCCTGTCGCCACAGGCTGGCGGAGATCAGCCAACTGGCGTCATAAAGGATCAGCCACAGCACGCCCAGGCGGGCGAATCGCGCCGCCCGCGCCCAGCGGGGTTCGCCGGCGATGTGTGAGCGGTGAAGCGCCCAGACCGCTGCCGGCCCCAGGCCCACCACCGCCACCAGCGGCCCCAGGCCCAGCGTGTGCGCCTGCGCCGCAGCGGCCCACCAGCCCGCGGGCTCGCTTCGCCGCATCAATCCAGCCAGCAGCAGGCTCAGGAACATCCAGCCCAGGCAGATGATCCAGCCGTCGGAGGCGGTCAGCTTCGGCCGACGGGCGCCCAGCACGTGCCCGACCAGCGCGCAGCCGACCGCGTGCGTCATCGCCAGCAGCACCGGCCAGGTCAGGCTCAGCTCCGGGTTGGGGATGAGCATCAGCAGAACCTGCGCCAGCCCCCAGCCCAGCACCGTCACCGCGGGGAAGAACCGGCCCGCCAACTGGTAGAACAGCATCCCCGCTGCGGTCAGCAGGACCAGCAGGGTGCTGACCTGCCCCAGCCACAAGGACGCGGCGATGGCGATCAGCAGCCCCAGGAGCGCCCCAGCCGCAGCGACCGGGCCGCGGGCGAGCCGTGATCTGCGCGGGCTTGGCCTGCCGACCCGTCGGCTGGGCCCGAACATCTCCGCCAGCGCCGCGGCGTAGCCGGCCACCCCCGCTGCGACCAGCGCCCCCAGCACCAGCGCCGCCCCCTGCCCCCGTGCCAGAAGCTGCGGGTTGCGCCGGCCCGCCCCCTCCAGGGTGAAGGCCAAAAAGATCATCAGCCACACGTGGCTGACCGCCAGCAGGCCGAACTCCGCCCACGCCGGATCCAGCCGCTCCAGCAGCCAGCGCCCCCCCGCTTTCAGCGGCGGCTGCCCTGCCACGCGTGGCCTGGTAACCCTTTTCATTGAAGCCGGCTCATGCACAGGACCGATGCTCACGATACACTCCACGCCCATGGGCACCAAACGCCCCATCCTGGCTCGCCGGTCCATGCCCGCCCTGGGGGTCGCGGCCTGCCTGCTGGGGCTGACCGCCTGCCGCAGCAACGCCCCCCAGACGCACTGGCTGGGCGAGCTGCTCGAGCCGATCATGCCGCCCACGCCGGCCCAGGCCGCCCGCGACGCCTTCAATGTCTACGACGCCGACCTCCGCCGGCGCAGCATCGCCCTCTTGGCGGCGTCCCCCTTCGGCGGAGAGGAGCCTTACGTCCGCACCTACCGCCTGCTTATCGACGATCCCGACGCCACCGTCCGCGCCGCCTGCGCCCAGGCCCTGAGCCTGCACGGCGGCCCGCAGGACGCTCAGCTCATCATCCCCCTGCTCCGCGACTCCACCGCTTTCGTCCGCTGGGAGGCCGCCAAGGCCCTCCAGCGCATCCACAACCCCGAGGCCGTCACCCCCCTCATCCAGGCCCTGCGAACCGACGAAGACGCTGACGTGCGCATGGCCGCGGCCCACGCCCTGGGCCAGTACGCCGCCCCCGCCGTGGTCCAGGCCCTCATCGCCGCCCTGAACGACGATCACTTCGGCGTCGCCCAGGCCAGCCTCGCCTCCCTCCGGACGCTCACCGGCCAGGCCCTGGGCCCCGACGGCCGACAGTGGCTCGCCTGGGCCGATCAGCACGCCGGCGAGTGGTTCGCCCATCAGCGGCCTTACACCTATCAGCCCTACTACAAGCCGCCTGGCCTGCTGGACAAGATGCAGTTCTGGCGCGATCACGAGCCGCCCGCCCCGCGTCCGCCCATCGGCCTGGACGCTGAAGCGGTCACCAAAGCCGCCCCCTCCGCCTCCCACAGCGGCTGACGCTTGCGGTTGAGCGGCTTGGGTTTATGTGCACCTGCCGCCTACCCTCTGCCCTCTCTCTATCTATCTTCCTACCCTCTGCCGTCTGCCCTCTACCCCTTTCCAGGGGCTGCCCTCTATCTTTTGAAGTCTGAGCGTCGGATCAAAAAAAACCGCCGACCCTTGAGGCCAGGGTCGGCGGGGGTTCGCGTCACGGGATTCAGTCAGCCGGAACCGTCTGACTTTTTCGGCTCAGCGGGCCCGTTGTCATCGGCTCGGCGCGGGCCCCGGGGCTTTCGTCAGAAGGAAGCCTGGCCGATGTTGTAAGCCTCCGGGTTCTGCCGCAGGTCCGGGAACAGCAGGTCCTCTTCCTCGCCCTGGATGATGATGGTGGGCTTGACCAGGATCAGCAGCGTCCGCTCATCCTTGACGGTGCTGGTGTTGGTGAAGAGGCGGTTGATGAACGGCAGCTTGGACAGAACCGGGACGCCGGCCTCGATCTCCGTCTCGGCCACCAGGCGCTGACCGCCCAAGAGCAGCGTGCCCTTGTCGGGGACGCTGACGGTCGCCTTGACCTCGGTGATCTCCAGCTCCGGCGCCTCGATGAGGCCCACGACGATATCGCCGTCGTTGCCGCCATCGTCATCATCGTCGTCGTTGTTGTCGTCGAAGAAGGCGGCGAACTCGATCTGCCGGATGGGCTGGACGACGGTGGCCAGGCTGGGTCGGAGGGTGAGGGTGACGTACCGGCGGTCAGCGGAGGTGATGCCCTCCACGTCCAGCTTCACGCCGGAGACGACGTAACCCAGCTCCACGTCGAAGGCCAGGGCGTCGGGCACCGGCTCCAGGTCGCTGATGAAGGCGATTTCGCGGGCGATGAGCACGTAGGCCCGCTGGCCGTTATAGAACGTGACCCGCGGGGCGGTGACGGAGATGGCCTCCTGGTGGGCCTGGGTGGCGC
>DASVCG010000030.1:0-9079 GCA_036381755.1 Phycisphaeraceae bacterium
GGAAGACGGGCCGGGCGATGGCGGCGTTGGCCCCGATCCCGCCACGCAGCAGGATGTCATAACCCTCCATCGTCTTGCCCCCGCCCAGGCGCACCGTGGTGCCGGTGAGGTTGATGTCGCCGATGAAGTGCTGCGCGCAGGCGTGCGGGCAGCCGTCCAGGTGGATCTTGAGCTTGCTGACCCGGTCGCCGAAACGCTCATCCAGCACGCGGAGGATTTCCTGGAGCTTCTCCTTGGTCTTGGAGACCGAGTAGTTGCAGAACGGCTCGCCCGTGCAGCCGATCGCCCTGCCGTAGAGCCGGCTCGTCTTCAGTGAGAAGCCGATCCGCTCGACGCGCTGCACCAGCTCATCCACGCGATCATCGGGCACGTTGCCCACGATGAAGTTCTGCTGGCGGGTGAGGCGGATATCGCCCCCCACGTCCTGGACGGCGTCGGCCAGGGCCAGCATCTGGTCGCCGTTGAGCCAGCCGATGGGCACGGGGAAGCCCACATAGGAGAAGCCCGCCTGACGCTGGCGGTGGATGCCCAGGTGGTCGGTCTCGCCTTGGGCCACCGGGGCGTCCAGTCGCTCCAGTTGCCGGCCCAGGCGCTGCTCGACCATCTCCCGGATGGCGTCGGGACCGTAGTCGTCCACCATGAACTTGAACCGCGCCTTGGCGCGGCTGCGGCGGTAGCGCAGGTTGTCCATCCAGCAGCCGGTGATCGCCTCGAGCACCTGCCGCGCCTCCTCCTTGGGCACGAACACGCCCAGGTCACGCGCCAGCCGCGGCTGCGCCGAGAGCCCCCCGCCCACGGTGACCGCAAACCCTTCCCGCCCGTCCTTGACCACGCCGATGAGCCCCACGCAGTGGATCTCCGGCGCGTTGCACTGGTGCGGGCAGGCGCTGATCGTGTACTTGTGCTTGCGAGGCAGGTCGGCGTAGTCGGGGTTGCCATAGAAGTGGTTCGCCACCTCCTGGAGCACCGGCCGAACGTCGAACGCCTCGCCCGCCTCCAGCCCCGCCACCGGGCAACTGGTGATGTTGCGCAGCACGTCGCCGCAGCCGCCCGCGGTGGTCAGGCCGCTGGCCTTGAGCATCTCGAAAACCTGCGGCAGATCCTCCAGCCGCAGCCAGTGGAGCTGAATGTCCTGCCGCGTGGTGATCTCGCCGTAGCCCCGCCCGAGCTGGTTGGCCACCTGGCCGATCGCGCGCAGTTGATCGGCGCTCAGCAGCCCGCCGGCGATCTTCACCCGCAGCATGAAGTAGCCGGTCTTGGGCTTGTCGTGATACAGGCCCCACCACTGCAGGCGGACGATGTCCTCCTCCGGGATGGCCTCGTAGCCGGTGTCAATCAGCCGGGGCAGGTCATCGATAATCTCGAGGGGAGACCGCTCCTTCTTGAGGCGCTCGATGCTGTTGCGCTTGAGCACCTCCTCCCAGGAGGGGATCTCCAGTTGGGCCGGGTTTTTTCCCCCAGCGGAAGAAGCGGACGGGTTGGACGACATCGGAAAAACTCCTGGGGGTTGGCCGGATGGTTCTATCCCGGATGGTTCTATCAGGGTAGGCAGCAGTTCCAGCCGGGGCGCACTCGGGCGCGGGTCAGCCGGAATCATCACCCCGCCGCTGGCATCAGCCGATCCGGTTGGCTGTGTCGGGCGACGCGGAGGCTCGCGGGCGGGTTGTCCCCCACCCCCGCCCCCCCCGGAAGTACTTATTCCCGCAAGCGTTCCCGATCCTCGGAATGGCCCCCGCTGCAACCGGGCATGCCGGGGCCAGGCGGGCCTTGTTGTTCCTGTTGTTCCTGAAGCTCATCGTCTGCGTATCGGGCCGCCCGTGTGAGGGGCGACGCCCTTTCGCAGGGCCTGGCTATTCCTTAATAATAAAGATCAACACCTGCTTGCCGGGCCGCCTGGGGGCAAGGCCCACCGGGTTGGGGCGTGCCTTTCTTGCGCCGACGAAGCGCCTGCCTGCCCAGCCTGCCGGGGGTGCGCGTGGCCCTTGCTGGCGTCGGCCCACCAGCCCACCGCGGCCCTGCGCAACTGCCCATGAATGTAGCGATTTCCCGCCGAGAATCAATACAAAAACTGTTGTTTGTGTTTTTTGCGTAAACGCGTATGTAAAGGCTATTTGCGAATAATTGACACATGTATATATGTCCATATAATAGATTGTCATGGCGGTGAGGGGCTCTCATCGGGGCGTTTCCAGCCGGGCGTTGCAGGAGGCCACGGGCCTTTTGCGCGTGCTGGCGCACCCCTTGCGGATCCGGATCCTGGAGCGGCTCACCCGCAGCTCATCGCCGCTGACCGTCGGCGAGCTGGTTCATCAGTTGCGCCAGCCTCAGCACACGGTGAGCCATCACCTCAACCGGATGTACCTGCACGACATCCTGGCCCGATCGCGCCGGGGCCGCGAGGTCTTTTATCGCGTCCGCAGCCGGGAGGCGCTCAAGCTCCTGCAGTGGGTCCAGCAGTACCGCCGGGAGGAGGGCTGGCTCATGGATGGCGAGGCGATCTGATCGCCCGGCCTTCCCGCCTCGCCGGCTCTTTTTTCGCACCCGCCCCGCAGGCGCTCGCAGGTGAGGGCAGGGTTCGAAGCATGTGCTTCCGGGCTGACCAGCCTGCCCGCTCCCCTCTTTTCTTTCCCTCCCTTTTGCTGATGACTGACCCAAGCGGCCTTGCTCGGGATGATGTGCTTTTGCTGCGCCTGAGGGTGGGGCGTTGACGCCCGGCCGTTCAGCGGCGCTTGGCCGGCCCAGGGCGTAGGGTTAACCCCTAAGGGGGAATTATTTTGCAATATTTTTCTCTTTTAAAAAGAGCAGGACTAGGATGTTGGTGCGGCTGCCTTAATGGATTTTGGCAAGGAGGCACGCTTAAGCTGTCGGTTAAAGGGGGGCCGGCAGTTGGGAACGGATAGGCTTGACGAGGGGAGGGCGGCTGGTAGGAGCTTTGCAATTGCCCTTGCCTTTTTCCCGCCTCCGTAGGCGCCTGGCTGGGTCGCAGTTGACTAGCGCCTTGCGGGCGACTGCGGGGTTGATCGCCCTGGCTTTGCTCATGGCCGGGGTGACGCTGCTGGACACATTCGGACTGGCGCTGTCCAGCCCGTCTCCGCTGGTGCTGATCGCGGTTGTCCTGGCCACGTTCTACGGCGGCTGGGCGCCCGGGCTGGCGACCGCGGCGCTGGGCGAGCTTTTCGTCCACCAGTTCCTCCACGAGCACGGGGAGGAGCCGGGCACTCTCAACGCCGCTGAATGGTACCGCCTGATTCAGTCGGGCCTGGCCAGCGTCCTGGCGATCTTCGTCGTGCAGGTGCTGCGCAGCCGGCTGGTGACTCAGGAGCGGACCACCGCGGCGCGTCAGGAGGCGCTGGCGGCCGCTCGACGCTACGAGGACCTGGTGCAGGGCATCAACGCCATCATCTGGGAAGCCGACGCCTACACCTGGCAGTTCCACTTCGTCAGCCGCCAGGCTGAAAAGATCCTGGGATACCCCATCCAGCAGTGGATCCAAGGCGGCGGATCGTTCTTCCTAAGCATCGTTCATCCGGAAGACCGCCAGCGGGTCGAGAACATCTGTCTCGCCGCCAGCCAAAAGGGACAAGACCACGATCTGGAATACCGCATGATCACCCCCACCGGGCGGGTGATCTGGATCCACGACCGGGTGCGGGTGATGAAGGACTACACCGGCCACCCGCACACGCTCTTTGGCGTGATGGTGAACGTGACCGCCCAGCACCAAATCGAAGAGGCCCTGCGGCTCACCGGGGCGCGGCTGGAGGCGCTGTTCAACCACACCAGCGACGCCATGCTGGTATATCAGCCCGTGGACTCAGCCCCGCTGATCGAGGTGAACGAGGCGGCGGTGCGCCTGACGGGCTACCCCCGCCAAGAGCTGCTGGGCAAATCCATTCATGACGTATTGGCGTCCGTGCCTGGAGAGGCGTCCCTCAGCGGTCACCAGACCGGAAACGATGACTTCTGCGAGACGATGCTGATCCGTCGCGACGGCAGCCGCGTGGCCGTGGAGATCAACTCGCAGCGGTTCGACCTCAACGGCCATACCACCGTCTTGTCCATCTGCCGTGACATCACCCAGCGCAAGCGGGCCGAGGAGGCCCAGCGCCACCTGGCGGCCATCGTCCAGTCCTCCTCCGACGCCATCGTCAGCGTGAACCGCGACGGAATTCTCGTCAGTTGGAATCCCGCTGCCGAGCAGATCTTCGGCTACACAGCCCAGGAGGCCATCGGTCAGCCGGTCCAGATACTGGCCCCGCTGGACCGCGTCGATGAGGTCGATGAGTTCATCCAGCGTGTGCGAGAGGGGCAGCGCATCGTCCAGCAGGAGACGGTCCGCCAGCGCAAGGATGGCAGCCTCATCGACATCTCGCTGACCGTTTCGCCGATCCTGGACGCCCAGGGGCAGATCGAGGGCTTTTCGGGCATCATCCACAACATCACCGAGCAGAAGCGGCTCATGCGCCGGCTCAAGCTCCAGCACGCCGTCACCAGCATCCTGGCCAGCACAGGCACCCTGGAAGAGGCCGCGCCGGCTCTCCTCGAGGCCATCCGCCAGAGCCTCGACGCCCAGGAAGGCGCGCTGTGGCTGGTGGACGAAAGCGGCCAGCGGCTCGTGCACGCGGGCATCGTCTCCAGCGATCAAAATGAGCCGGTCCGCCGCTTCGCCCAGGAAAGCCGCCGGTACACCTTCACCCGTGGCCAGGACCTGCCCGGCCGGGCTTGGGAAATGGGCCGGCCCGTCTGGGTGGAGGACCTGCGCCAAGCGCCCGACTTTCCCCGGCGGCGGCTGGCGCTGGAGGCCGGGCTGCGCAGCGGCATGGCGTTCCCCATCCTCAGCGACGGGCAGTTCATCGGCGAGATGGGGTTCTTCACGACCCAACTGCTCAAGCCCGACCCGGCCATCCTGGAGATGATGGCGACCATCGGCAGCGAGATCGGCCAGTTCATCCAGCGCCGCCGCGCCGAACAGCAAATCCGCCAGCGCGTGCGCCAGCTCGAGGCCATCACCCACCTGGGCCAGATCGCCCTGGCCAGCCGGGACATCCAGGGCCTGCTGGAAGAAACCTCCAAACTGGTGGCCGGCACGCTGGACAACGAGCTGGCCGGCGTGCTCGAGTTCTTGCCGC
Source organism: Phycisphaeraceae bacterium (assembly GCA_036381755.1). Classification (GTDB taxonomy): domain Bacteria; phylum Planctomycetota; class Phycisphaerae; order Phycisphaerales; family Phycisphaeraceae; genus DASVCG01. The sequence continues at coordinate 5,130 of DASVCG010000030.1, forward strand.
AGGAGCAGCGGCTGCGGGTGAAGGCCGGCGTGGGGCTGGAGGAAGGCCTCGTCGACCAGGTGATGGACCTGGCCCCACCATCCGTCGCCGGTCAGGCCCTGCGGACCGGCAAGCCGGTTGTCGTGCATGACCTGTCGGACCAGCACACGCCCGTTCTCCCCCTGCTGCGTCGGCACGGGGTCCAAAGCGGCATCAGCGTGACGATCCCTGGCGGGCAGGGGCAGCTCTACGGCGTGCTGAACACCTTCAGCACCTGCCGGCGCTGGTTCACGCAGGACGATGTCCGCTTCCTCCAGGCCGCGGCCAGCGTATTGGCAGCGGCGATCCAGCGTCAAAAGACCATGGAGCAGCTCGAGCAGCTCAACGCCACGCTGGAGCAGCAGGTGGCCGAGCGCGCCGCCGTCGCCGAGCGACGCGCCGCCCAGCTTCGCGTGCTGAGCTCCGAGCTGATCCGCGCCGAGCAGCGCGAGCGCCGCCGACTGGCGCGCACCCTCCACGACCACCTCCAGCAATTGCTGGTGGCCGCCAAGCTCCGCGTGGGCCTGATCACCAGCCACCCCGGCGCCAACCCCGAGCTGCGCGAATCGATCCGCCAGATCGACGACCTGCTCAACCAGTCCATCGAGGCCTCCCGCTCGCTCACCGTCGAGCTGAGCCCCTCCATCCTCTACGACGTGGGCCTCCGCGCCGCCTTGGAGTGGCTGGCGAGGCAGATGCAGCAGAAGCACCACCTGTGCGTGCACGTCGAGGCTCGCGACGAGGACGAGCCCCCCACCGAGGACCTGCGCGTCCTGCTGTTCCTGGCGGCGCAGGAGCTTTTGTTCAACGTCGTCAAGCACGCCGGCGTCCGCGAAGCCTGGGTGCAGTTGAGCCGCCAGAACCAGCACATCCAGCTCGTCGTCGAGGACCACGGCAAGGGCTTCAACACGACCGACTTGAACAAACAGCAGCCGGCATCGTCCAGCTTCGGGCTTTTCAGCATCCAGGAACGGACCCAACTGCTCCAGGGCCAGATGGAGGTGGAAAGCGCCCCGGATCGGGGCACGCGGGTGACGCTCCGCGTTCCCCTCCGCGCCGCCACGGAGCCCGCCGCCGTCGGCAGCCGCGTCATCGCCGAGGATCTGGAAGCCGCCCGCCCCGCCTCGCACAAGGTATCGCCCCATCGCGCCGCGACAAACCCCCAGCAGCGGCTCATCCGCGTCCTGCTGGCCGACGATCACAAGATCCTGCGCGAGGGCCTGGCGGGCCTGCTGCGCGAGCAGCCGGACATCGACATTGTCGGCCAGGCTTCCGACGGCCTGATGGTCCTGGACCTGGCCCAGCGCACCGAGCCGGACGTGATCGTCATGGACGTGAGCATGCCGCGCTTGAGCGGCGTGGAGGCGACGCGCCGCCTCATCGCCCGGATGCCCCACCTGCGCATCGTGGGGCTGTCGATGCACGACAGCGCCGACATGGCCGCCGCCATGCGCAACGCCGGCGCAGCCGCCTACCTGACCAAAGGCGGGCCCTTCGAAAACCTACTGGCAGCCATCCGCGGCGAACCGCAGCCGGCTGAGCCGCTGGCCCAGGGGCAACCGTCCAACGGCGCCGGCTAGACAAAAAACAGGCAAAAACAAACCACAGGCACAAAGACGCGCAGCCGTTCCCACCATTTAGCTCAGGAACCGCAGCGCCTGCACCTGGCCGAGGCTGATCCCGCCTTGCGCTGACGCCGCCAGCGTTGTGCCCGGCTGATGGCGGCCCCACTGGACCACCGCGAACGCGATGGCCCGCTGGCCCAGCATCGGCGAAATCGTGGAGCTGGTGATCCCCCCCACCACCTGATCCGCCAACGCCTGTCCGTCCGCATCCACCGCGAACACCTGCGCCCCAGCGACGGGCAGTTCCTCGCCCTCGAACCGCAGCCCCACCAGCACCCGCCGGGGATGGCCCAGGTGCTTCATCCGCGCCACGATCTCCTGGCCCACGTAGCAGCCCTTGGTGAAGCTGACCGCTTCCTCCAGCACGCCCGTTTCCGCAGGCAGCGAGTCCCGGCCGAAGTCGATGTGAAAGATCGGCGTGCCCGCCTCGATGCGCGCCGTGTTGTACGCCAGCCAGCCCACCGGCCGACCGCGCAACCCCTGGCGACGCTGCTTGGCATACCCCTCCGAAAGCTCAGCCTCCTGACGCGGGTCGAACCCCGCTGCCTCCAGCAGCCGCTGATAGACCCGCTCCGCCTCCTGCGCCAGCACCCACAGGTGCAGCCCCAGCGAGCCGGCGTCGTCCCGGCGATAAACCGTCACCGGCACGCCCGCCAGGCGCAGCACGTGATGCGTGCCCGGCGCATCCACCGCTGCCGCCACCGCGTCGCCCCCCTCATCGGCAAGCTGCTCAAGCAGCGCCTGGGCCGCTGGGCCGTGCAGCGCCAGCGCCACGCGCTGATCGGCAAAATCCTCCAGCGACACGTCCTCGGTGAACAGCCGGGCTTCGAGCAATTCGCGCAGCAAGGGCAGGTCCACGCGGTCCAGCTCCAGCCAGGTGTCCGCCTGGCCGTGGTGGACCAGCACATCCGCGACGATCCGGCCTTTCTCGTTGAGCTGGAACGCCCGCCGGGTCGCCCCGCCGGTCATCGACGACAGATCCTGCGTGAGCATGCGGTGGAGGAACTGCCTGCGGTCGGCTTCCGAGCCGGTCAGCCGCAAAATGCCGCGCTGGGGCAGGTGCATGACCCCCACCCGCTGGCGGATCGCGGCGTACTCCGCCTCGTACGCGCCGTAGTCCTGCGCGATCTCGATGGTGCGCTCCTCCACCGGCGGGCCGTACGCCATGAACGTCGCCCCCGCTTCCTGCTCCGCCTGCCGCAATGGCCGCTGCTCGTGCATGATCCGTCCGAATCTGTGGTCGGGGATGGATGGGCGCCCTTGCTCGACAAGGCCTTGCGCCAGCAAGGCTACTCCGCGCTCACGGGGATGTTTGCGTCGCTGGCGTCCACCACCGCCGCGGAGGCGCGTGGCGTCAGCCTCACCCGGTCGCCCACGCGGAAGGGCGCTGCGTAGTCGGTCTGCACCATGTATTCCCGCGTGCCCAGCCGCACGCGGAAGGTCATGTCGTGACCCTTGAACTCCCGGCTGACCACCTGACCCACCCCCGCCGTCGCGCCCTCATCATCCGCGGCGCACAGGCACAGGTGCTCCGGCCGAAGCGACAGCGTCACCTTGCCCCGGCTGGGCGTGTCGATCCGCACCGCGCCCAGCGGCGTATCGGCCTCCTGGCCCTGCGCCTGCGCCTCGATCAGGTTCGTTCGGCCCAGGAACTGGGCCACAAATGCGGTGCGCGGGTGATTGTAGACCTCCTCAGGCCGACCGGTCTGCACCAGCCGGCCCTGGCGCATCACCGCCAGGCGGTCCGCGGTGGAGAGGGCCTCCTCCTGGTCGTGCGTCACCAGCACCACCGCCATCCGCGCCCGGTGCGCGAGCATGCGCACCTCGTTCCGCGTCGCCAGGCGCAGGTCCGGGTCCAGGTTGCTGAAAGGCTCGTCCAGCAAAATCACGCGCGAGCCCGGCGCAATCGCCCGCGCCAGCGCCACGAGCTGCTGCTGACCGCCCGATAGATCATGCGGCCGACGGTCCTCCAGGCCCATCAGCCCCACCATCCACAACGCCTCCTTGGCGATCTGCCGCCTCCGCCGGCGAGGCAGCCCCTTGCGCTTCAGCAGCCAGCCCCGCCTCGGCAAACCGAACATCACGTTCTGAATCACCGTCAGGTGGGGGAACAGCGCATAATCCTGGAACACGAACCCGATGCCCCGGCGCTCCGGCGGCACCCACACCCCCGGCCCCTGCAGCAGCCGGCCGTCATGGAGCACCTCGCCCGCCTCCGCCTGCTCAAAGCCCATGATCGTCCGCAGCGTCGTCGTCTTGCCGCAGCCCGACGGCCCCACCAGCGCGAACACCTCGCCGGGGTAGACG
>DASVCG010000031.1:0-2081 GCA_036381755.1 Phycisphaeraceae bacterium
GCGGTTGTTCAGCGGCAGGTAGCTGTATAGCCGGCGCAGCATCAACAGCGCCTCGACGTCGTTCTCGAACGCCAGGTCGGCCACGCCGCTGCGGGTCGTGTGCGAGATCGCGCCGCCCAGTTCCTCCGCCGTCACCTCCTCGTGCGTCACGGTCTTGACCACCTCGGGGCCGGTGACGAACATGTAGGAGCTGTCCTTGACCATGAAAATGAAATCGGTCATGGCCGGCGAGTACACCGCGCCGCCCGCGCACGGGCCCATGATCATGCTGATCTGCGGGATCACGCCCGACGCCAGCACGTTGCGCTGGAACACGTCGGCATAGCCGCCCAGCGAGGCCACACCCTCCTGGATGCGGGCGCCGCCGGAGTCGTTCAGGCCGATCACCGGCGCGCCGACCTTCATCGCCTGGTCCATGACCTTGCAGATCTTCTCGGCGTGGGCTTCGGACAGCGCGCCGCCGAACACGGTGAAGTCCTGGCTGAAGACGAACACCAGGCGCCCGTCGATCATGCCGTAGCCGGTCACGACGCCATCGCCCGGCACTTTGTGGCCCTCCATGCCGAAATCGGTGCAGCGATGCTCGACGAACATGTCCCATTCCTCGAACGTGCCTTCATCCAGCAGCAGTTCGAGCCGCTCTCGCGCCGTCAGCTTGCCCTTGCCGTGCTGGGAGTCGATCCGCTTTTGTCCGCCGCCCAGGCGTGCGGCAGCGCGCTTGTTTTCAAGTTGTTCGAGGATGTCGTGCATAAGGTGCCCAGGTTCCGGCTCAAGCCTTTGTTCGCCCCGAGCCTGTCGAGGGGCTGGCGGTATCGTTCGCATGGGCGTGGGCAGGCTCGGCCCGAACGGATGAAATGGATGCCGCGGCGGCAAGCAACTGCCGCGCGGCGGTGGAGGCCGCGAGGCGGCCTTGTTCGACCTGCTTCAGCAACGAGGGCAACAAAGCCCGAACCTGCGGGTCTTGCCGGAACGCCTGCTTCAGCCCCGCGTCGATGCGCTCCCACATCCATGCCAGCGCCTGATGCTGGCGCCGCGCGACGAGCTGGCCGTTGGCAGTTTGCACATTCCTGAATTCCTGGACGGTGTCCCAGAAACGGTCGACACCCTGGCCCAGCAGGGCGCTAAGCTGCCTGACCCGCGGATGCCACAGCTGCTGGTTGTGATGCGCATGGTCGGGGTGGCCGTGCTGACCGAGCAGGCGCAGCGCACTGGTGATCTGGGCCTGGGCCCGCGTTGCCGCGTTGGCATCCAGGTCGGCCTTGTTGATGACCACCAGGTCCGCCAGCTCCATCACGCCCTTCTTGATCGCCTGCAGGTCGTCGCCGGCGTTGGGCAGTTGCATCAGCACGAACATGTCGGTCATGCCGGCCACCGCGGTCTCGCTCTGGCCGACGCCCACGGTTTCGACGATCACGATGTCGTAGCCGGCGGCTTCGCACACCAGCATGGCCTCGCGGGTCTTCTCGGCCACACCGCCCAGCGTGCCGCTCGAGGGGCTGGGCCGGATGTAGGCCTCGTCGTGAGCCGACAGCTTTTCCATCCGTGTCTTGTCGCCCAGGATGGAGCCGCCGGAGACGGTGCTCGAGGGGTCGATGGCCAGCACCGCGACGCGATGGCCCTTGCCGATCAGGAGCAGCCCCAGCGCCTCGATGAACGTGCTCTTGCCGACGCCGGGCACGCCGCTGATGCCGAGCCGGAAAGAGTTGCCGGTGTGCGGCAGCAGCGCCGTGAGCAATTCGTCGGCCTGCGCCCGATGGTCGGCACGGGTCGACTCCAGCAACGTGATGGCCTTGGCCACGGCACGGCGCTGTACCCGCGCGTCACCGGTCAGCACCCGCTCCACCAATGCCCGTTCCGGCTGAGCCTCTCCCCATTCCGGCTGAGCTTCTCCCCGTTCGGGCTGAGCTTGTCGAAGCCCTTCTCGCTCAAGCGGAGGACGGCTTCGCTCAAATTGAGCCTCGCTGCTCTCGGACCGCCCCCCTGCCCGTTCGGGCTGAGCCTGTCGAAGCCCCTCCCGCTCAGGCTGAGGACGGCCTCGCTCAAATCGAGCCCCGCCGCTCTCGGACTGCCCCCCCACCCGT
>DASVCG010000032.1:0-2894 GCA_036381755.1 Phycisphaeraceae bacterium
CGACCAGCGCAGCGGGCCGCTTGTTGCGGTTGCCCGCACCTCTGAAGCGGCGGTAAAGCGACGCTGCCGGCGCTGAGATCGCGTAAAGGGCGAACACCGCAGCCAGCGCGCCTTGCGGGTGCACCAGCAGGAGCAGGCCGACCGCGATGGCTTTGGCCAGCGTGCCCACCGGCGCTCGCCCGCGGACGTAGCGGTTGACCAGGTGGACGTAGCGGAACTGGCTCACCATCGCCAGGGCCGCCAGGAGCATGATCGCCACCATCCCCACCGCGGCCAGCGTCACGGGCCAGCTCTCGAACGGGTCGTGCAGCATCTGGCGGGCGAACAGGTGCTGATGCAGAAGGGCCAAGCTGGCGACGGTGCCCGCGGCGCCGGGGCTGGGCAGGCCTTTGAAGTGGTTGTGTCCGGGATCATCCGCTGCGCCCAGCTCCAGGTTGAACCGGGCCAGCCGCAAAGCAGCGCAGGCCACGTAGATGCACGCCACCACGAACGCGATGCGGTCGAAGTAGCTGTCCTGGGCGGCGCTTTGGGCGGCATAAGGCAGATCGACGCGCACCAACTGCACCGCCAGGAACGCCGGCGCGATGCCGAAGGTGACCATGTCGGCCATCGAGTCCAGTTGCTCGCCCAGGCCGCTGGTGCTGCGCGTCAGGCGGGCGATGCGCCCGTCCAGGCCGTCCATCAGCATGCCCAGGAAGATGAAGATGGCGGCGAAGGTCAGCGGGGTCCAGTCGAACGGGAGCTGCGCCTGGGGTGGGCGGGAGGCAGCGAAGATGGCCGCGAAGCCGCACAGGAGGTTGCTCAGGGTAAAGAGCGTGGGCAGGACGGCCACGGTCCGCCGGGCCACGCGGCGTCGGCGGGACATCGGCGGACGCGGATAGCCGCCTCCAACTGAGGCCGCTGGATGGTCGATATCCAACGAGGGCCGGGGCATTCGCAACCGCATAGGCATCATCTTAGCCGGTTTGGCCTGCCCCCGGCAGCGGAGTATGCTTACAGACTGATGAACGGAGCCGCTCCCAGCTTTTCCTCGCAGCCGATGACGCCGCGCCACTCTGCTGCGCTGGCGCCCGCCAGCCCTCTTCACCGCCTGCTGGCGGGGCTGCTGGGCATCGCGTGCCTGGCGCTGCTGCTGGTGGCCGCGTCGCTGACGCCCGACCCCCACGGCCTGGGCACGCATCAGCAACTGGGGCTGCCTCCTTGCGGGTTCTATCTGGTGACGCACCTGCCTTGCGCCACCTGCGGCATGACCACCGCTTTTGCGTACGCGGCCCATGGCCATCTGCTGGCCGCCGTGAGCGTTCAGCCTGCTGGGGCCACGCTGGCGGTGCTCACCGCGATGACCGCGGTGGTCGCGTCCTGGGGCGCGGTCAGCGGCGCGTCGCTGGCCCCCTTGGGCCGATGGGTCTTTCAGCCGCGGGTGATCCTGTCGCTGGCGGCCTGGGTGCTGGTCAGTTGGGGCTACACGCTCCTGACCGCGTTGGGAATCATTGGATGATGTCCAAGCAAGCAACGTGGGGCTCGTGCCGTCTGTTGAGATCAAACGCGACGCGAATCGCCGCTGTGCTGGCCGCGGCCATGCTGATCGCCGCGACGGGCGGCTGCGGCTGGCTGGCCTACGGCCTCGCGGGCGGCAAGCGCAAGGTCAACGTCAAAGCCCAGTACCTGGGCCTCAACAACCATTCCATCGCGGTCCTGACCCTGGCGGATGAGTACGTCCTGTTCGAATACCCCAAAGCGCCGTCTCTGGTGACGGTGGCGGTCAGCTCGCGCATCGCTGCGGACGTGCCCGGCGTGACGGTGATGGACCCGCGCCAGGTGGTCGCCTACCAGAACCAAAACCCCTATTGGGCCACGTTGCCCGACGGCGAATTGATCCGGGCGCTGGGCGTGGACCGCCTGGTCCGCATCGACCTGGCCCAGTACCGCACCCACGAGCCGGGCAACAGCCACGTCTGGCAAGGCATGGCGACGGCGAACGTGTCGGTCATCGAGGCCGACGCCCCCAATCCCAACAACCCCGTCTTTCGCACCACGGTCGAAAGCCGCTTCCCGGAGGACACCAAGATCGGCGTGCTCAACACCAACGACCAAACCATCCAGTTGGGCCTGGTCAAGGCGCTGGCCGAAGCGGTCAGCGGGCTGTTTCATGACCATCAGATCGAGGTGGAGCCGTGAGGCGCGCGTGGATCAACCCCATGAAGGCTTTCGCCATGCTGCGCATCGTCGCGGCTGTCGCCCTTTTGGCGCTGCTGACCGGCTGCGAGGGTCTCGCCTTCCTGGCCGCGATGGGAGGGGACAAGGTCCCCGCGGTGTACGAGCTGCCGAACCAGACCACGCTGATCCTGGTGGATGATCCATCTACGCAACTGGGCGACCCGGCGCTGCGAAGCGTGGTGGCGACGAACGCCGCCTACCACCTCAAGCAGAACAAGGCCCTGGATGCGTCGATCGTGCCGCAGGAAGAATTGTCCCTGCTGATGGCTCGGGAGGGGCAGCAGTTCGCCAAGATGCCGGTGGACCAGATCGGCAGGCTGCTCCAGGCGCAGCAGGTGGTCCATGTGGTGGTGGAGTCGGTGGTGCTGGAAGTGGCGCCTGGGGTCTATCGCCCCACCGCGATGGCGCAGGTGAAGGTGATCGACGCCTCGACGGGCCAGCGGCTGTTCCCCGCTGCTGAGCCTTTCGATACCGCCCTGTCCACCCCGCCGGGCTATTCGGTGCGGGTGCGGCTGTCGGTGGACACCGCCCGTGTGGGCGATTCCGGCGCGACGGTCATGTTGCGCCGCGAGTTGGCCCAGCGGCTTGGGCTGACGGTGGCCCAGTTGTTTTACAAGCACTCCAAGCCCCAGCCGGGCGGCAAGCTTTAGGGCAGCCCGCCCAGCCGGCTCCAGACA
>DASVCG010000033.1:0-5257 GCA_036381755.1 Phycisphaeraceae bacterium
GTGCTCATCGGCCGGCCACATCGGCCCCTCATCCACCTCCACACCATCCAGCCGCACCGAAACCCGCGTCCCCACCAGCAGCGACTCATCCCGCAGCACCGCCACCTCCACCGCATCCCTCACCGCTGGCCGCCACGACCCAAGCAACTCCGGCCTCGCTGCCCACACCTCCTCCTCCACCGCCAGCAGCTCAATGCGATGCTCGCGCGACCGATCCAATATCAACCACATCTGCCGCTGCGCCGGATCGCTCGTCACGTCGTAAAGCTCACCATCCACATACACCTGCACCAGCCGATCCGCCTGCTGCCCCGAGCGCCACGCCAGGTGCACCAGCGCACCGCACGCCCCGCCCGCGTGCGCCACCTCGCGCGCCAGCACCAGCTCGAACACCTCCTGCGTCGCCGCGCCCATCTCCGTCCCCCATCCTTCCTTCAATGGCTCAGCGCGATACCGCCCAGCACGTCGCCCGCTCTAGCCCTTACTCCACCTCCACGTAGTCCACCTGGTACGCCGCCTTCCACCGCGCCCCGGCCCTCATCAAAGGCCCGGGCCTGAACGAGAGCATCACCACGCTGGGCCACGTCCGCTCCAGCTCATCCACCAACGCGCGCGGCAGGCCGTCCAGCTTCGCCTCGATCGCCCCCATCTGCTGCCGCAGCGCCGCCGGATCATCTCCCATCAGCACGCCGCGCTGCACCAGCCGCCGGGCGCTTCGCCCCTGGCTCACCACCCGCACCCCGCGCTGCTCCAGCCCCGCCAATTCCGCAGCACGCAGCTCCAGCCCGCCGGCCTCCACGCTCGCCGGCCCCGACTCGAACAGCGACTCCCCGCCCAGCGTCACCCCCATCGCCCACTCCCCTTATCCTCTTGCTGTCAGGATCGCCATGATCAGATGAACCACAAAGATCAGTAGCCACCCCTCACACCATCACACCCTCAAAAGCCTGACCAGCCCGAAATGCCGCCGCTCGTTGGCGCGTCCGTCGCCGTCGGTGTCGATCAGCACCGTCGCCTGCGCCAGCGCCTCGCGGAACCTCTTGCGATAAAACTGGGCTTTCTGCGACACCGTTTCGTTGTCCCCCACCAGCGCCGCAGCGCCCGTGTACACCCGCTCCAGCGTCCCCAGCGCTTCCAGTTGCGCCATCATCGACAGCGACACCACCGCATCCTCATCCAGCACCGCCTCCGGGTCATCCGGATCGATCCCCAGCAGCCGCAGCAGCTCATCGTGCACCAGCGCCGCCTGCGCCGCGAAGCTGCGCACCTTCACGCTCAGGCCCGTCCCCTCCTCGCCCGGGATCGCCGGCCCCGCCGCCCGCGCCCGCAGCAGCGACACCGTCAGCGTCCCCGCATCCACTCGCTCGACCACCTCGTGCGCCACACGGTTGATCAGCACCACGTGACCGCTTTCCACCTGCGCCGCCTCGAAATCCGCCTCCGCGCTCGTCAGCGTCGTGCCCGTAAGCACGCCGTCGCTCACGCTCACCCGCTGCTGCGCCGCGAAGGGCACATCCAGGAACACGCCCGGCTCCAGCGCCAAAAGATCCCGATCCGTGGAGAAGTTCATCGCTCTCACCTCCGCCTTTCGCCGCCGCCAAGCCGCGCCGCCAGGCCGTTCCCCCGCCCACAACACGACTCTCGATGTGTCACCCGTCTGAGCTAAGTGCTAACCGCCCCGACCAATCGGCCCAGCGGCGCTTCCGCCGCCGAGCCGTGACATGCCCCCTCCCCCGCGCTCCGCCGCGCCTTCAACCGCTCCGCCATCCGCTCACTGCACCGCCAGGCCGCGGATCAGCCCGTGCGCGTTCTCGTTACGCAGCTCCAGCGTGTACTCACCCACGATCAGCCCCGCCTCGCGGTCGCCCGTCGAGGCTAACCGCTTGAAGTGGAAGCTCCGACCGCTCAGGGGCAGCACCTCCACCCGCGAGGAGTCCAGCAGCAGCACCGTGTCCGCCGGCACCCACCGCGAAAGCACCACCCGGCAAACGCCGAAGTCGCTCTCGTACACGCTCACCAGGTCGCGGAACCGCGTGCTCCGTTCGTCGTAGCTTCGGCCGGAGGTGATGAAGCTGTTGATCCGCCGCTTCTGGAACCCGCTGACCACGATCGTGTCCACCCCGCCGCTGGACTGCTCCCAGATCAGCCGCAGCGCCGCGTTGAGCTGCTCCTCCGTCAGCTCATCGCTGCCCGTGCCGCTGCCCGCCGGGAAGCCATTCTGCCCATTCACGAACGCGTTGGTCTGGATGAACGGGATGATCCCCTTCATCGTCCTGCGCGTGGAGCCGTCGCCCTGCGGGCTGCTCGCAGCCGACACGCCGTTGATCACGCAGTTCTCCAGGTCGCGGATTAGCTCGCGCAGCCGCTCCTGCTTCTGGTAGTCCATCTCATCAGCGATGGCGACCTGCTGCGCCGCCAGTTGCGAGCCCGACACCTCCACGCCAGCGGTGAAGATCTGCGTGTAGTTGGTCTTCCGCACGCGGTTGGTGAACCGCGCCGCAGGCGCAGCATCCCCCTCCAGCGCCGCATTGCCCAGGATGCGGATCACATCGCCGTCCGCGATCGCCTCCGCCTGCGTCCCGCCGTAGCCGCGCACCACCGTCAGGTCGTCGCCGCTGACCCCGGTCACGAACATCACCTCGCGCGAGCCCTCCACCTGGATCTGATCGCCCACGCGGAAGCGGCTCCCATTGGCCGCCGTGAAAACCGTCTCCGCCGTCGGGTCCGCGATCGCGTCGTCGTCGATCACGTCCGTGTTGGGCAGCAGTTGATCCTCCAGCCACTGATGCACCGTGCTCGTGGCCGCCCGCTGCGGATCGCCCAAGTGATCCAAGAGCGGCGTCTCGTACGGGCTGACGATCCCGATGATGTCGCTCACGTCCTCCGCGATCTCCGGCAGCGTGCTCCCCGCTGAGTACGTCGCCTTCCCCGTAAACGCCATGTTGATCCTCCTTCACCCTTCTCGCTCAATTGATGAATCACCCCAACTCCGCCGCGCCATCCCCGCGCCCACAGCGGGTCGGCGCTCAACCTCCCCCAACCACCGCCGCGCCTAGCCGTGATGCCGCCGCACCCGCAGGTACCGCAATAGATCCCGCCGATCGCCCGTCTGCACCGCGCGCTGCGCCGCCTCCTCCGCCGGCTCCGCGTCCCCGCTGGGCCGCACCGCCATCGCGCCCGATCCGCTAGCAATGCGCTGCCGAAACAGGTACGGCTTTCGCCGCCGCAGATCCTCCACCGCCAGCTTCACGTCCGGCTCGTCCATCTGCGCCACCGCGTGCTCCGTCAGCAGACGCGCCGCCTCCAGGTCGATCGCCTCCGACTCCGCCAGCAGCTCATCGATCCGCTGCCGACGCTCCAGGTACGCCGCCGTCCGCTGCGCCTCGGTCAACTCACCCTCCACCTGCTTCAGCTTGCCGCGCAGCAACTCGATCTCCTGCTCCGCCGCCTGCGCCCGCTTGCGGTACCGGATCGCTTCGCTCACCGGCACCAACCTTTCCTCCCTGGCCTCCGCTCCGCCAAGCTCCTGCTCCTGCGGCTCGCCCGCTTCCGCGCCCACCTGGGCCACTGCCTCTTGCGCTTCTTGCACCATCGCCGTCGCTCCTTTGCGTCCTCGTGCCCGATCCCTCACCGCCGACCCTTCCGCCCCCTACTCTGCACAGTCCGCGTACCCCAATTCCGAAAGCACCCGCCGCTTGGGAACCCCCAGCCGAAGCTTGATCTCCGCGTTGCGCAGCCGCTGCGTCTCGCTGTCAGGCAACGGGTTGGGCCACTCCACGCGCACCCGACGGTCCTGCGGGCGATTGGGCAGCCAGCCGTACACGTCCGCCGCATGCAGAACCAGCTCGCACAGCCGCGCGATCCCCGCGCCGTACGTCACGCGCTTCTTCTCCGTCTTGGCCAGCAGCCCCATCAGCACGATCCGCAGCGCGTTCTCGCTGGTCAGGTTGCCCACCTTCCCCCGCAGCACGCCCGCAGCCACCGGCGTCACCCCGCTGGTCTTGTCCATCGCCTCGCGGATCTCGTTGATGTGCGCCTCCTCCGACGGGTTGTGCGCATCGCCCCCGAACTCCTGGATCGACGCCTCCGGATTGTCCGTCGCCCACATCTGACCCGGGCCGATCGGCCGCTCGGTAAACTGCTCAATCCCCTTGCCCAGGTACATCTTGAACGACTGGAACGTCACCCGATTCGCCCGGTCGCTCAGCCGCGTGTTCAGCTCATTCTGAAGCGGGATCAAGGGCTCCACCTCGCTAAGCCCCTCGTAAAAGAAAGGCTGAGGCAGGTTCTGGATGTGCACCAGCGGAATCCGCCCCAGGCGGTTCACGCCGCTCTCCACCAGCCTGCGTGGCCGGTGCAGCACATCCGGGAACCGCTCGAACCGCGCATAGCTCTGGGCCGTCCACACCTGCGTCCGCTCCACCACCCGCCTCCGCCGCGCACTGCCCGCCGCCCGGCCCAGCACCCGCTCCCGCACCCGCGCCAAAAAGCCTTCCGGCTCCAGCTCGTGCGTCTGCTGACGCACGTGCAGGATGTACGCCTCCAGCCGGCGATAATCCTGAACATCCAGCACCGGAATCGCCCGCGGCGCTTCGACCACCTCCAGCACCACCCGCTGCGCCGCCTGTTCCAAATCCAAGCCGCTGGCCAAGCGCGAGCCTTCCGCCGCGTCCACGTTCACCAGCACGTCCACAAAGCCGTACACCGCGCCCAACAGCGCCAGGTCCTGGTAGAAGCTCACCCCGCCGTTGGCCTCGATCACCGCCTGGAGGAACCGTTCGATCCGCTGCGCCTGCTCCCGATCCGCCGCCAGGCTCTGGATCACCACCGGCTTGCCGAACATGAACTCCACCAGCGTGTGCACCCGCCAGCCGATGTCGTTCTCCACCACGCGCTCACGCGCCCCCTGCCCCGCCAAGGGCGCCTGGACGAGCCGCGCCGGCAACCCCTCCTCCTGCGCCGCCCGAAACCTGCCGGGCCCGCTCGACGCCGAAGGATCCACCTCCAACGGATTGCGGTAATACGCCCACAGCCGCTCCAACCGCGGCCGAACCTGCCTCTGATGCTCCTGGATCAGCAGCTCCAGCAGGGCCTGGCTCATCGTCACGCCGGCATGCCCCGAATCACCCGCTGTGTGGCCCATCGCTTTCGTCCATCCTTGTGTGAGGTGGGTTCGCCTTGAAAACAAGCCCTCGATCCCCCGCCTGCCGCCAGCGGGGCGCTCATCCGCCTTCGCCTGAGCCCGCCGCGACGCCCC
>DASVCG010000034.1:0-3891 GCA_036381755.1 Phycisphaeraceae bacterium
GTGATCGGGCAGCTTTGGAGCCCGGACCCGGACTACGGCATCGATTTCCTGCCCCCCGGGGCTACCGGCCCGGTCACCGAGCCCGCTACCGCCCCCTCGCAGGCCCCGGACGCGACGATTCCCCCAGAAGGGGCCCCGGAAATGGATGTAGCCCCTGAAACGGAAGCGGCTCCGGAAACGCCCTCGCAGGCACCCGCGGAAGTGGCTCCGGAGGCGATCCCGGAAGCCCCCCAGAAGTAGCCCTGGGGGATTCAGCCGCGCCCCCGCTGGGTGCGGGCTATTTGGCTTCCCATCGCCAATCTCTAACCCCCGACCTCCAACCCTCAATCTCTACCCCTCAACCCCCTGCTGTCTGCCCTTTCCGGGGGCTGCCTGCTATCTTCCTGCCCCCTGCCGTCTCCCCCCTTGCCCTTCCATCAAAGTGCTGTTTCGGCTATGCTTGCCGCGTTGGTGACGGTCTGCGGCACCCCGTTCTGGCTGTGAAAGGAACCGCCCCGTGCGACACCTCCTGTTTCTGGCGATCGCGTCGAGTTTGGGTCTGGCAGGCTTGCCTGGCTGCGATCAGCAGCCTGATGCTCAGGACCAGTTGTCCTCCGCCATGCACACGCTCCAGGCCGCGGAGCGGGGGTATACCGATTCCAACCCGGAAAATCCGGAGGATCTGGAGGCGTACCGCCAGCGTTTGATGGGCCAGGCGGCGCCGGAGCTGGAGCAGGTGGCGCAAAACGGCACGCCGCAGGAGCGGGTGATCGCGTTGCGTCTGCTGGCGGATGTTGACGCTTCAGCGGCTCGCCGGGCTGGGCGGGACGCAGCAGCGGAGTACGCTGGCATCGCGGCCCGCTGCACGGTGCTGCTGAGCCATCTTCAGGCGGCGGAGCGAGCCGCGGCCCGCGCCCAGGCCTTCACCGGCACGGCGGACGCGCTGCTGGAGGCGTTCGACAAGCTCAGCGCCCAGCACAAGGCGGAGCTTGAGGATCTGAAGTCGCGGGCGAGTGAGCTTGAGGCGCAGATCCAGTCGCTTACGCAACAGCAGGAGGGCGTCAAGGCCCAGGCCAGCGCCGCTTTCGCCCGCGCCACCGACCTGGATCGACAGGCGTTCACCGCGGAGGGCGATGCCCATTACGAGCTGGCTGACCAGGCTTCGCAGGCTCGGCGTCAGGCTGACCGCCACGCGGCTGAGGTTGAGAAGCTCCAGGCCCGGATCGACGTGCTGCGTGCGGGGCTGAATTTGCTGGAGATCGAGCGTCAGCAGGTGGAGCAATCCCTGCAGAGCGTCGCCCAGCGGGCCCAGCAGGCCCAGGCGCGTCAGCAGGAGGTCCAGGCTGACCTAGCCGACGCCCAGACCCGCCGAAGCCAGGCCGCTGAGGCGCTGGCCCAGGCGTTCCAGACTCTTCATCAGGATTACCAGACCCGCGTGGACCAGCCTTTTGACGCTGCGGCGCAGCGGATCGGCCGGGCGGTGCAGCGTCTGGAGCAGGCTGTCAACCAGGCCAGCGGGCGCACGCGCAGCGTGGTGGAGGCCCAACTGCTGGGGCAGCGCGTCACCCAGGCGCACATCCTGACCGATCAGGCGATGGCTCTGGGCGGCCTGGGGCGCATCGTGGGCACGCTGGCCCAGCGAAGCGAGGCAATCATGCCCGAGCTGGCCCAGCAGTTCCATCAGGTGAACGAGGGCCTGGTCGCCAAGCAGCAGGCCCTGCTGGCCAGCGCCCGCGAAGCCATCGCTGCGGGTCAGCAACTGGCGACGCAACTGGCCTCTGCGGGTAACGAGGATGACGCTGCTCTGGCCCAGGCCCAGGAGCAGCGGCTCCAGAACTACGATCAGCGACTGGCCCAGGCTGCTCTGCAGTAGTTAGAGGGTAGCGGGCAGGCGGCAGAGGGTAGCCTCCGGACTCCCGGAAGGCGGTAGGCGCGGATAAACCCCAAGAGCGCCGAGAAGACCAAAAAAGAAAATTCACCACAGAGGCGCAGGGGCGCAGGGGCGCGGGGAAGGTCGAGGGCGGCTCTTGATCGCTGCGGCATGTCTTTCTTCAGGCTTCAGGAAGCCGGCGGAGTAGGTTGCTCAGGCGGGGTGGCGTCGCCGTCTGATTCTGATCCGGATGATTCTGATTCCGATTCGGAGTCGGATTCGGATTCAGCCACGCGTGCCACGGCCACGAGCTTATCGCCCTGGCCGAGGTTGATCAGGCGCACGCCCTGGGCGCCTCGGCCGGTGCTGCGGACGGTGCCGGCGTTGATGCGGACGATCTTGCCCTGCTGGGTGATGAGCATCAGGTCATCGTCCTGCTGGACCAGTTGCAGGCCGACGACCTGGCCGTTGCGGGCGGTGGTGGCGATGTCCCTGCGGCCCTTGCCGCCGCGGCTCTGGCAGCGGGTGGAGCCGTCCTCGCTTTGGACGAGGTATTCCTGGGTTGCGGTGCGCTTGCCGTAGCCGTTTTCGGTGACGGTGAGGAGGTCGGCCTCCTGGCCGGCGGGGATGCGGACCAGGCCCACGACCTTGTCGCCCTTGGCCAGCTCGATGCCTTTGACGCCTGCGGCGACGCGTCCCATGACGCGGGCGTCGTTCTCGTGGAAGCGGATGGCCATGCCGCTGCGCGTGCCCAGGAGGATGTGGTCGTCGCCGCTGGTCCAGGTCACGCCGATCAGCTCATCGCCCTCGCGCAGGTTCAGCGCGATGATGCCGGCGCTGTTGACGTTGCGGTAGTCCTTGAGGGCGGTGCGTTTCACCAGGCCCTGGGCGGTGGCGAAGAGCAGGAAGCACTCGCCGCGCTCGAAGTCCTGGATGGGCATGAACTCGCAGACGCGCTCGCCGTCCTGCAGCTTGATGAGGTTGATGATGTTGCGTCCGCGGCTGGTGCGGGGCGCCTCGGGGATCTCGTACACCTTGATGCGGAAGACGCGGCCGGTATCGGTGAAGCACAGCAGGTCGTCGTGGGTGGAGGCGACGAACACCTGCTCGGTGAAGTCCTCGTCGCGTGTGGTGGCGGCGATGACGCCCCTGCCGCCGCGGCCCTGCACGCGGTACTCGTCCACGGGCAGCCGCTTGACGTAGCCGGCGTGGGTGATGGTCACCGCCACCTGCTCCACGGGCGTCAGCGCAGCGATGTCCAGCTCGCCCACCTCGCCTTCCTGGATCTGCGTCCGGCGTTCGTCGGCGTACTTGGCCTTGAGGTCCAGCACCTCCTGGCGGATGATCGCCCGCACGCGCTGGTCGCTGGCGAGGATTGCTTCGTACTCCTCGATCTGCTCGACGAGCTTGCGGTAGTTGGCCACCAGCGACTCGATCTCCAGGCCCACGAGCTGGATGAGCTGGAGCCGGCCGATGGCTTCCGCCTGCACGCGGGTCAGCGCCGCGTCTCGGTCCGCTGACTGCGCCAAGAGCCGCTGGGGGATCTGGGGCGCGTAGGGGTGATCGGGCGGGATGCGGAAGCCGCGGCGCATCAGCTTTTCGATGGCCTCCTCGCGCGTCCGGCTCTCGCGGATGAGGCGGATCACCTCGTCGATGTCGCACACGGCGTAGATCAGGCCCTCGACGCGGTGGGCCTCCTGCTGGGCCTGGCGCAGGCGGTAGGCGGTCCTGCGGCGGACGACCTCCACGCGGTGCTCGATGTACAGCCGGATCAGGTCGCGCAGGCCCAGCGTCTGCGGCTGGCCGTTGACCAGCGCGATGTTGATGATGCTGAAGGTGCTCTGGAGCGGCGTGAGCTGGTAGAGCTGGTTCTCCACCGCGTGCGGGTCGGCCCCGCGCTTGAGCTCGATCACCACGCGCATGCCGATGCGGTTGGACGACTCGTCCACGATGTTGGCGATGTCGGTGAGCTTGTCGGCCTTGCGCAGTTGGACGATCTTGTCGACGATGCCGTCGTTCTTGGAGACCTGGTACGGGATCTG
>DASVCG010000035.1:0-2097 GCA_036381755.1 Phycisphaeraceae bacterium
GCCCGCAGCAAGCCCTGCTCGCAATATTCCAGCAGGGCCGGGTCGCGCACCTTGCGCACGATCTCCTCATAAATGCCTCGGGCCTTGGCGGCGTCGAGCAGTTCGGCCTGAACGGGCTCGCCGTTGATGTCCATGACAAACCTGTCCACGTGCGCGTCCCTGGGCAGCGGGTACAGCAGCGTCCCTTCCAGCAGCGCATCGCTGGAGTTGTAGAACACCTGCTCGATTCGCGTCGTGGCGAGCTGGCCGTCGATGGTCACCTTCACCTGGTGGCTGCGCAGCTCCAGCGGGACCGCGGGTTGGCTGCGCGCTGGCGGCTCCGCGATCATCATCGCCTGTCCCCGCGCCTCAGCGGGCAGCAACAGCGCCATCCAAGCCCACCCTATCAGCAATGATCCCAAGCAGCGAATGAACATGGCCCTCTCCTTCATCCATAAGAAAGATGTACCGCGCTACGGTCCAGGCCCGGTGGGTCCTTGACTCTCATGCCGGACCCTCAGCGATCGCCGCTGTGGTCCGTCGTCTTCTTAGACGCCTTCGGCGCGGCCCGGTTCCATTCAGCGGGCAAATTTTTCACCGTCGTATTGCTCTACCGGCACAGGGAGGGTGAGCGGGAGGCTTCCCTGCAGAGTTGAAAAAGTGGCTGAGGGCCCTTGATTCACTGGACCCATTCGAGTCTCAGGTGCCGGGCCAAGGCTTGAAAATTGTCAAGGTGATGACCGGGGAACATCGTCAGATGGTGGGGCATGCCCTGATGGCACCGATGCTCAAGCCAGCGGCGCGGGCTGTGGCCATCCAGGGTGATCTGGCCATATGTTCCTGCGAGGCGTTGGGAGGGGCGGATCGTCCGGGCGTGGCACGCGGTCATCCAATAGCGGCCGTCGCACCGCCAGATGCGCGCCAGCGTCACCGGCTGCTCAGCGGCCAGGGCGGCGTTGACGACCATCGGCTTGTGGTTGTTGAAGTGTCGGCCAAGCGAGAACGAATCCCGCTCGCACAGTTCAAACGCCGCATGTCCCGGGTGCCACAAGGTGGCTCGATGATCGTCGTGCTCAAGCCAATCGGTGATGAACCCCGGCCCGGCGCCCATGGATGAGCCAGCCAGGCAGGTCAAAGCGCCATCGACATCGCCCTCTAAAGCCACGATATGCCCCTCACTCGCCAAGCGCGCCATGGCCAGGTAAGGCCAATGTCCAAACCGCTCAGGCAGCTCAGGCCAGCAGCGCAAGGCCAGCGCGTCGAGCCGTTCCTGGCTCATCAACTGCCGGATCGCCAGGTAGTAGCGACTGCTCATTTTCAAAGCGATGTCGCATAAGCCGTCGGTCAGGTGCAGCCCTATCTCGCGGACACGTTGCATGTCAGCCGCCACCGTGTCAGGCTCCTGCTGGCTCACCAGGTTGCAGAACGCCTCCAGTCCGAACACGACCAGTTGGGCGCCGATGGCCGCGGCCAGCTCGAATGGATCGGCGAGCATGTTGAGGAAGCCCGGCGCCGCGCCGCCGACCAGGCCGATCCTCGCCTCCCGCAGGCGCAGCGCCGCCTGTGCTACGCGCAGCGCTGCTGCCAGGCGAGCCGATGCCTCGGGGCTGCGCGGATCGGCGGCGAGCATCTCGGAGGACCGGCCGTATTGCCGCAAGATTGACGCAAAGCAGTGCGTCCCCACCAGCGAGCACGCTGTGACGCGATCAGCGTCGGGCCGCTCCGGCGTGGCCCACAACATCACCGGATGGGGCCACTGCTGCGCCAGCGCCGCAGCCAGCGAGCAATCGCCCATGGTCGGCTGGATGATCACCAGCAACCGGCAGCCTGCGAGGCGGAATTGATCCAGCGCGCACCCCAGCGACGCCGCGTCCACCGCCGCCGCTTGAGGCAGGATCAGCCGGTCGGTCAGCGCGCCCAGGACCCCACGCGCCGCGGCTTCCATCTCCTGCCCCCAGTTGGCGTCGAACTCGGGGCGTCGGCGGCCGATGGTCAGCAAGCCCGCCTCCGGGCATACCGGCGAAACAGCCCCTCCGATCGATCGTCGCTGCGTTTGGGTGTTGGTCATTGCAGTTGACTACGGGTGAGAATGTTGCAGCCCTCAGGCATCGACGCCCT
>DASVCG010000036.1:0-2023 GCA_036381755.1 Phycisphaeraceae bacterium
CCAGCGGCTCCGCGCTGCCCGGGCGGATCACCTGCACCCCACGCGACGCCCAGAAGCGGTCGTGGACCTGCATCGGCTCCAACCCCCAGAGGGTGGGGCGGTCCTGAGGCCAACTTGTGCGGACCTGGTCGATCATGGGCGCGACAACAGACATGCTCAGGCGTCGTTAGGCCGGGGATCGATCCGATTGCCGTTGCGGGGCAGACCTCGCGCAGCACGTCTGAGCGTCGGGGCGCAGCCGACCACCGCTGCCCCCACCGGGCCCAGGCGAGCCGAAGTGGCCTCATCCACAGGCTGAACCACCTCCTCCATCGGCCGGGAGGGCACGCTGGCGACGCTGGCGTAGGAGGACCGCTCCACATCGTGGTCCAAAGCGTGGTTGAACACGATGCCGGCGATCGGCGCCTGGATGCTGCGCAGGTGCTCCAGCGACCGGTTCACCATCGGCTTGACGTCGCCGCGCGAGATCACCAGCACCGCGCCGTCCGCCGACGCCGAGGCCATCGACGCCTCGATGCTGCCCAGGATCGGCCCGGTGTCCACGACCACCACGTCGAAGTGACGCCTGGCCTCGTCCAGCAGCCGTCGAATCGACGCGGGCGAAAGCACCCCGGCCTGGTTCGGCTGCGCCTCGCCCACCGGCAGGATCATCAGGTTCTCAAACCCCGCTTCAGCGACGCACGCCTCCAGCGGCTCGCCGTCGCACGCCTCCAAGAGGCCCACCTGCGACTCCCGCTGGATTCGGCGGACACGCTCCAGCTCTCCCGCTTTCAAGTGCCCCAGCGTGATCAGGATCTCTTCCAGAGGCTGATGCGAAGCCTCCGCCATGTGGCGGGCCTCCCGCAATGCCTGCTCCGTGATCAGCCCCTGCTGGCGAAGCACCTGGTCCACTGGTCGGCGGCTGGTGGCGCCCAATCGGCGGCTCAGCCCGCTGCCCACCAGGTCGCAGTCGATCAGCAGCGTCTTCGCCCCGCTGCTGGCGAACGAGATCCCCAGCGCCGAGGTCAGGCTGGTCTTGCCCGAGCCCGCCGCGGGGCTGGTGATCACAAACACCCGCCCGCCCTGGCTTTGGGCATGACCGTTACGCCCGTTCCGCCCGCTGCCCAGTTGCAGGAGCGTGCGGATGTGATGCACGCAGTGCGCCGCGATGGCCATCTGCTCGGGGCTGGCCAGATTCTCCGGCAGGCTCGGCAGGATGCCCAGCATCCGCACCGCGGGCAGCGAGGATTGCGTCTCGTCGATGGTCCGCAGCCGCGTGTCCATCAGCCCCAGCAGCATCACCAGCCCCACGCCCATGCCCGCGCCCGCCATGGCCGCCAGCGCCGCCAACTGGTATCGCTTCTCCAGGTTGTAGGGCGTAGAGGGCAACCCGCCGTAACTGATCACATCGATCCGCTCCGGCCCGGTGGAGGCGGCGGTGATGCGGTCGATCCGCACCGACAAGTCGCGCAGCTCCTGCTGCGCCACCTCGATCTTCCCCTCAAGCTGCGTCAAGGCCTGGTGCTTCTGCCCCAGCGCGGACACCTCCGCTTCCAGCTCCTGCTGATACTGATTCAGCATCTGCTGACGAGCCTGAAGCTCCGCCAGGGAAACCGGCGCACCGCTGCTGCTTAGGCCCAGGCCCGGCGTGGTCGGCTGCATCGGGTGATCGCGCAGATAGCGGTCGATCTGGCTGTTGACCGCGTCGAGCTGCGCCTGAACCTGCCTCACCCGCACGTGGTTGTCGCCCCGCCCGAACTGGCGATGGCTGGCCAGCTCCGCCTCGAGCGCGCGCTTCTGGTTCCAGAGGCTGTTCAGGTAAGGATCGCTCAGGGCGCGCATCTCGATCTGGGCGATGGAGGCCTGGTTCAGCGGGTCGGCCGGCTCCTGGCTGCTTTGCCCAACCAACTGAATCTGCAGTTCCAGTTGGCGAAGCTCATTCTGCGTCCGCCACAGCTCCTGCTGCTTGGCCTCGTATTGCATCTTGAGGCCCGCGGGGCCCATCGGGCCGGCGGTCACCTTCAACTGATCCTGAAGGCTGTTG
>DASVCG010000037.1:0-3250 GCA_036381755.1 Phycisphaeraceae bacterium
GCGCTGGTGGCCAACCCCGAGGCCAACATGCGGCAGTACGGGAGTGTGGGCTGGCTGTTCGCCGTCGTCTCCCGCATTGCCGAGGGCGCGGCTGCGGCCGAGTGGGAGCTCTACCGGCGGCTCCGCAACCGTGACCGTGAGGAGGTGCTGGAGCACGACTTCCTGACGCTGTGGAACCGCCCCAACCCGTTCTACACGCGCGAGGAGCTCCTGGAGACGCTGACGCAGCACTTCGCGCTGGTGGGCGAGATGTGGATCGTGGTCCTCAGGGACACCAGCGGCCGCCCCGCAGAGCTCTGGCCGGTGCGCCCCGACCGGATCGCCCCGGTCCCGGACGCGGAGGAGTTCATCCGGGGCTACGTCTACAAGGTCGGGGCGGACAAGATCCCGCTGCGACGTGAGGACGTCATCTCCATCATCCGGCCGAACCCGCTGGACCCCTACCGCGGCCTGGGGGTGGTCCAGACCATCATCGCCGACATCGAGGGGGAGAAGGCGGCGAGCATCTGGAACCGCAACTTCTTCACGAACGGCGCGCTGCCCGGTGGCATCATCGAGCTGCCCGAGGGCATCTCCGACTCCGATTTCGAGCAGATGGTCCTGCGCTGGCGGGAGCAGCATCAGGGCGTGGGGAATGCCCACCGGGTCGCCATCATCGAGCGCGGCAAGTGGGTGGAGCGGCGGTTCAGCCCGCGGGACATGCTGCTGGACAAGGTGCGGATGGGCGGCCGGGACGTCATCCTGGGTGCCTTCGGCTTCCCAAGGCATATGCTGGGCATCACGGAAGACGTCAACCGGGCCAACGCCGACGCGGCGGAGGTCATGTTCACCCGCCACATCATCCGGCCCCTGCTCCGGCGCATCAGGGCCAACATGAACGAGGAGCTGGTCAAGCCGACGTGGGGACCGCAGTTCGAGCTTGACTTCATCGATCCCACGCCGGAGGACCGGGAGCAGGAGCGGCTGGACTTCGACAGCAAGGTCAACGCCGTCGGTACGCTGGTGCGGAGCGGTTACGAACCGGCCGCGGTGCTGGCGGCGCTGGAGCTGCCGGAGATCCCCCACATCGGCCTGCCTCCTGTCACGGTGCAGCCGGTTGGCGGCCCAACGCCCCCGCCCGTCACAGACGCTGTCGAGGCAGCTGTGGTGCGGGCCATGGCCAAGCAGGACCCCCTCCTGCCCGACCCGCTGGAGCAGGCCGAGCGCACCATGCAGGAGGGCTGGGAGCGGCGGCTGCGGCGTGAGGCGGACGGCATCATCAGCCACCTGGGGCTGACCAAGGGCCGCCGCAAGGTCGAGGCGAGCGACGTCGACGGCTACAACTGGGACTGGTGGGCCAAGTACGGCGACGACGTGGTGGATGAGCTGCTGCGGGCCTTTAGCCTCGCGTTCCTGACGCAGGAGCCGGACCTCGGGCCGTCGCTGGCCCAGCGTGCTGCAGAGGAGTACGCCCGCCACCGGGCCGGCGAGCTCCTGCGGCTGGACGGCAGCATGAGCATGGCCAGACAGACCAGGGACCGCGTGCGGCAGCTGGTGTCTGAGACCATCGAGCAGGGCGAGAGCCTGCAGGCGCTGGCCCGCCGGCTGCGGGAGGACCTGGCGTTCAGCCGGTCGCGGGCCGACATGATCGCCCGGACCGAGACCGCCACCGCGCTGGGACAGGGGGCCAAGCAGGCGGCTATCGGCCAGGGCCGCGACCAGAAGCGGTGGGTGACGCAGGGCGACGACCGAGTGGAGCCGGAGTGCCGGGCCAATGAGGCGGCGGGCTGGATCTCCATCAAGGACCCGTTCCCCTCCGGGCGGGACACCATCCCACAGCACCCCCGCTGCCGGTGCAGCGTGCGGTACCGGACGGCGTCGCTGCATGGGGACGCGGCGCCAGCGCTGGAGGTCAAGGCGGAGGTGCGGTGCCCGGAGTGCAACCGCATCATCGCCAAGAACATGCGGGGGACGGCTGAGTTACAATGCAGGCACTGCAAGCTCAAGTTCATGGGGTGAAGCATGAATATCCCGAAGAGCGCCATCGTGTACGCCTTGGAGAACCCGGACCTGGACCCCACGACATGGGTTCCCATCGAATGGGATCGGGATGGCAAGCCGCGGCGGGCGGTGCAGATCGGATACATTTATGACCGCCTTAAGGACGTCAAGGCGTGGGCGGAATCGGAGGCAGCGGTCCTCAAGCTCAGAACCGTGACGAACCTTCCCGACGAGGAGGCGGTACAGGCCATTACCGAGGTGGTGGTGAGGGATGGCGTCTCGGTGTCGGACGCAGCGGATCGCCTAAGCCGCCAAGCGATGCTGGGGTATCGTCCTAAGCAAGGGTGAGGCGTGGCTGATTGGGCACTCTCGACATCATAGCTCTTGACAACCCGTATACACACGTGATTCAATAGCAGCAGCGGGCAAGGCTCCGGGGGGTAATACGATCCCGGAGCGGCCCACCTAATTGAATACCTAGCGCGCCATTGAGCGCCCATTTCAGCGGACCTAGCGTCCCTGAGTGGGCGCTTTTTGTTTGCCACCGGGAGGGAACAGGTGTTCCGAACGAAGCTGGTACGGGCCGAGACGCAGGTGCTGGACGCCAAGGCGGGCGTGGTGCAGGTTGCCGCGTCCGACGAGTCGGAGGACCGGGACGGCGACGTGATCCGCGCGGCGGGCTGGCAGCTCGACCACTTCCAGCGCCACCCCGTCCTGCTCTCCAGCCACAACTACATGTCGCTCCGCTCCCAGATCGGCGAGTGGGAGGACGTGGGGGTCAAGAACAAGCGGCTGGTCGGCGTGGCCCGCTACTACGTCGGCGAGGGAAACGATGAGGCAGATTGGGGCTTCAAGCTGGCGAGCCGGGGCCGTGCCGCCTACTCCGTGGGGTTCATCCCGCTGGAGTACCAGGAGCGTGGGGAGAAGGGCGGGTATGAGTTCACCAAGCAGGAGCTGCTGGAGATCTCCCACGTCACCATTCCCAGCAACCGCAACGCGCTCCAGCTGATGGCAGGCAAGGGCCTGCTGCACCCTGAGCTTGACGAGATCGCCCGCGAGGTGCTGGGCGAGGAGGAGACGAAGGACCCGGAAGAGCTTGACCGCAGCCACCGGGCGCTGGCCGATCTGCACGCCTCTCTCTGCACGCTGGGCGAGGCATGCCCGGCGGCGACGAAGGGTATCCCCCACCTGGTCCACGCGCACGTGCAGGCAGAGGTGGCAGTCAAGGGTCCGATCCGGTCGCACGACACCGCCGTGGTGCGGCGCTCCT
>DASVCG010000038.1:0-7482 GCA_036381755.1 Phycisphaeraceae bacterium
CATCCTCGACGCAGGCGTCGTCGAGGATCATGTCGTCAATGAAGTTGTAGTCCTCGCCAAGCTCATCCAGGAGACCCGGCTCGGGCGCGCTCCAGTACGCGCGGCCCGTCAGCCTGCGAATCGCCTCCTGCGCGGCTTTGACCATCGGCAGCGGCCCGTCGAGCGTGGTCCCGGCCTGGGCTGTCAGCGTCGGGTAATACACCGCGATGTCGCAGTCGTGCCAGCCCAGCGTCAGCGCGTGACAGCAGCGCGCGACCGCGTCGGCAAACAGGCGGTAATGTCGCCAGTACGGCTGACGGAAGCAGGTCGAGGGCGGCGCCCACTCCCACCAGCCGCCACGCGTGCTGTAGTAGACGGCGTGGGGATTGTAGAGATTCGCGCCGCCGCGCAGCCACGGCAAAAGCCAATCGAAAGTTTCCTCCAGCGTCCCGCCCCAGCCGGTGGAGTGGAATCCTTCCATCCACACCCGCGGGCGCTCGAACCGGTCCGCCAGCGATCGGTGGACATGCGCCTCGCCATGCAGGTCGGCGCCCGGAGCGGCGTACCAGCGATGGGTCCGCAGGTAATCGGCGTAGATGTGCACCCCGCCGTGCAGGTCCCCGGCGCGGGCGGGCCCCTGCTGATCGAACCCGCAGATCATGCCGTGCCGCTGGTGCCACTCAAAAAACGGCTTGAAAAACGCCTCCTGGGCCAATTCCGCCCGCAGCGCGTGATAGTCGATGCGCGTATGGAAGGCCTGGGCGTGATCCCCCTGCCAGAGCATCCACAGGTGGTCGCGAAGGTCGTAGCCGTACTTGTCCTGGAAACATTGGGCGAAGTCGCTGCTCCAGGTGGGCAGGTGCGGCAGCTCATCCTGAAACGATCCGGCGATCGCGTTCCCCAGATACGCCCCGACCCGCTGCTCAAACTGACCGTGGATCGCCTCGAGCAGTGCCCGGCAGGCGTGGGCGTTGAAGTAGTCGAACCCTTGGACCACGCTGCCGATCAGCCAAAGCCGCCCGGCTGCCGGCGCGGTCGCTGCGCGATCATGCATCTGGAGCCGCTGCGGCTGCTCAGCATTCCGGGGCCAGAAGAACGCGGCCAAGGGTTCGCAGCTCTCAGGCAGCGACGCGGTTTCCCCTTCGCCCAGCTCGTAGCGCTGGCAGATCAACTGGCGTCCCCGGCAGCGCGGGTCGCGGCTGGCCAGCCGGCCTTGAAAATTGGCGCCGGAGAACCCGATCTGATCGTAGAAGTAGAGCCGCATGCCCAGCGCCTTGGCGTCCCGGCAGACGCCTTGGAAGATCGCCCACCATTCCTCGGAGAAGAATGGCGGGTCGTCCGCGTCCTTGCCGTAAAGCGGCCCAGTCGGCGCGAGGTTGAGGATGACCAGGTTGAACACGCCGCCCTGGGCCAGTTGCTGCATCTGCCAGCGCAAGCGCTGAGGCTCCAGCCGCTCGCCGCTCCACCACCAGAACGGCGTGGGCGAGAAGTCTCGGCCTGGATTCTGAAACACCGCGGCAAGAGGTGATTGAGCTGCGGCCATGATCGCCATCCTGTTTCCCAATGCCAGGAAAACTCGCCCCCACGGTTATACGACAGGACCTTTCACCACCAACCGATCGCCCCCACCAGCGGACAAAAGCGGCCAGAGAAAGACAGACCCGCCTACCTCCGCTGAGAAATCGACACTGGGCCTGTAAGGATACCTGATCCGCCCATAAATTGTAATATAAATTAACAAAAAATGAAGCAGTCCCGCTGCTCCTGCCGCCCAATAGCGGTTGAACGAACTTCCGCTTCACGGCTGACAGACCCGGCCCGCCGAGGCATAGACCAGCCTATTTCGTCTCAAAAATCGGCTTATGATGCGGTTATGCTGGCCATTCCACCGCCCAGCCCGGCCGACAGAACGGCGTTGCTGTGACCCGCAACGGAAAAATCTGCTTGGAGGGGATTGACCTTATTTTGTTTATTTTTTATCTTTATTATTCATGGCTCAAGCCCCCTTCTGGCGCGAGGGTATTGAGGCCGCGGTCAGCCTCAGCTTCGACGACGCCCGTCTGAGCCAGGCCGACCTGGCCCTGCCGCTTTTGCGGGAGTATGCGGTCCGGGCCACGTTCTACATCGAGATCACGCAGGCGCAGCAGCGCCTCGAAGCATGGCAGCAGGCGGTGCGCGATGGCCACGAGATAGGCAATCACACCGTCAACCACCCCTGCAGCATCAACCACCCCTGGGCCAAGCATCACCTGGAAAACTACACGCTTGGCATGATGGAATGGGAGCTGGTCGAGGCGAACAGGCTGATCGAGCAGACCCTTGGCGTCCGCCCCACGACCTTCGCATATCCCTGCGGCCAGACGTTCGTCGGCCGTGGGGTCAATCGCCAAAGCTACGTACCCCTTGTGGCGCGATATTTTGATGTGGGCCGCGGCTACCTCTGGACCACCGACGCTGACCCGCAGCGATGCGACCTGGCCTGCGTCCCCACGCGGGAGCTGGACTGCTGCTCCTGGCCCCAGGTGCAGCAGTGGCTGGACCACGCGCGCAAGCATCACCGCTGGCTGATCTTCGTCGCCCACGAGGTGGGGCACGAGGACCGGCGGCAAACCGCTCAGCTCGATGTGCTCCGCCGCCTTTGCGAATACTGCCTCGACAGCAGGCACGGCATCTGGCTCGACACCGTCGCCGCAGTCGGGCGATCCATCGCTCAATCCCGTTCCGATCCCGCTTCACGCAGTGAAGTATCGGTCCACTCAAGCCCCTCGTGAGCCGATGACCGGCTCCGGCCCTGTCTTGGAGCGCAAACCGTGATCCTTCCCATCCAGTGCGTGACCGGCTCATCCTTCCTGATGGCGTACAGCCCTGCTCTCCTCCTGGCGATGTGCCTGGCGGTTGTCTTGACCCCCGGCGAGGCTCGATCGGAAGCGTCGCTGACCATTCAGGACGTCGAGGCTGAATTCCGAGCCTGGAGCCGCGAAAAAGACGCTCCCCTCAAGCAGGCAAGCGTGTTCTTTCCCCCGCGGCTGATCGACCAGGCCCGGGCCAATATTGAGCGCTACGCATGGGCCAAAGCCATCGAGCGGAACGTCGTCGAGCGCGCCCAGCGCTGGATGGCGTTCTCGGATGATGAGCTGTGGGGGATGATCTTCGGCCCGACCATCAGCCGCGCGTGGATGGTCTGGTCGGACGGCTACTGCCCCGCGTGCAAGAAGTCCGTCACGATGTACAACTGGGCGCTTGATCCGTTCAATCACCCCTGGAAGGTGCAGTGCCCCCACTGCAAACAGTGGTTCCCGACGAACGATTTTGAAAAGTACTACCGCAGCGGGATCGACGAGCATGGCGTGTTCGACCCCGCCCTGGCGGATCGATCCCTGCTCTTCAACGTTGAGCACCCCGATCCCAGCGACCCGCTCCACCGCTTCGGCGTCGATGATGGGGAGGGCTTTGTCCAGGACGGCCACCGCTGGCGCTTCATCGGCAATTACCTGGTCAAGGGGCTGTGGAAGCAGGTGATCCTCGAGGGCATCAACAACCTGGCCGCGGCCTACGTGGTCACGGGCGATCCGGCCTACGCCCATAAGGCCGGGATTCTCCTGGACCGCCTGGCGGACCTGCACCCGCAGTACAACGGCAGCCAGTTGTACGTCTACGAAAAAAACACCGACCCCAACGCCTATCTTTCGCCGTGGCACGACGCAGCGCCGGAGATCCGCCAGCTCGCCCTGGCGTACGACCAGATCTTCGACGCCATCAGGCACGACGCCTCGCTGGTCGCGTTCCTGCGCGACAAGGCCAGGCGATACAAGCTGACGAACCCCAAGGCCAGCTTCGCCGACATCCAGCGCAACATCGAAAACCACATGTTCGGCGACGTGCTGGCGAACTTCAACAAAATCAACTCCAACTACCCCTCCACGCAGTTGACCTTCATCACCATCCACACCGTGCTGGGCTGGCCCCAAAACAAGGAACAGGTGCTGGACAAGCTCGGGTCGGTGATCGAGACAGCCACCGCGGTCGACGGGCTAAGCGGCGAGAAAGGCACGTGCGTCTACGCCGCCACCTCCTCCCACATGCTGGCTGATCTATTGGGCTATTACCAGCGCGTCAGCCCCGACTTCCTGGCGGGCCTGCTCCAGCGCCATCCCAGGCTGCATGACACCTACCGCTTCCACATCGACACGTGGATCATGGGGCAGTTCTACCCCAACGTCGGCGACACCGGCAGGCTCGGCTACCGCGCCACGTCCTACGCGGGCCTGGGCTTCACACGCGATCCGGGCGTCAAGCCGTCCAACTACAGCTTCCTGTGGAACCTCTACCAGGCCACGGCAGATCCCGCTCTGGTTCAAGTGATCTACGGCGCTAACAAGCAGAGCGTGGACGGCCTGCCCTACGACCTGTTCGCCCAGGACCCCGAAGCGATGCAACAAGGCGTCCAGGCGGTGATCCACAAGCACGGCCCGGACCTGGCGGTGAGCAGCGTCAACAAGCAACAGTGGTGCCTGGCCATCATGCGCAGCGGCCAGGGCGATCATCAGCGGGCGTTCTCCCTGGCGTATGACGCCGGTGGTCGGCACGTCCATGCCAACGGTATGAACCTCGACATCTACGCCTACGGCTACGACCTGATGCCGGACTTCGGCTACCCGCAGGTGCAGTTCGGCGGCTGGGGTTCGCCCCGCGCCCGCTGGTACACGCTCTCCGCGGCACACAACACGGTCACCGTCGACGGCCAGCAGCAGCAAAACGCCCAGGGTCAAACCACTCTCTGGGCCGACGGCAGCATCATCCACGCCTTCGGCGCTTCGTGCCCGCAGATGATTCAAGGCGGCCAACGCTACGAGCGCAACGTCGTCATGGTCGATATTGATGATCGGAACGCTTATTTCCTCGACGTTTTCCGCGTGGTCGGCGGTCAGCGGCACACCTATTTCCTCCACTCCAACTTCTCCACGCTCACGACGCCGGGCCTTACGCTGAGCCCGATTTCCAACCCCGACTTCGGCCCCTACGCGCAGTTGCGCCATTTCCAGCTCGACGACGAGCCGCAGTCGCCCTGGCATGCCGACTGGAAAATCGACGACCACTACTACAACTACCTGCCCGAGGATGCGGACCTTCACCTGCGCTACATCCCGCTGACCAGTGAGCCCGTCATGGCGGGCGTCTGCGAGGCGTGGGTGGTCCCCAGCGGCGGCTTCAGCGCCACGGAAGCCTGGCTCCCCCGCTTGTATCTTGAACGGCGCAGCGACCGTCCGCCTTTAAGCTCAACGTTCGTCGGCCTCCTGGAACCCTACATGAATTCGCCCAAGGTGGTTGAATCACGCCGGCTGACGCTCACAGCGGGCGGCCACGCTTTACCCGAAAGCTACGTCGCGGTTGAGGTGCGCCTCGCGGACGACCGCCGGGATGTCCTGATCTGCTGCGACCCCGAAGCGATGCCGGCCGCGGAGGTGGAAGCCCGCGAATTCCCCATCGCTGCGCGTGCCGATCTGGCGCACGTGCGTCAGGAGGCCGACGGCCGCACAAGCCGCGTCAGCCTGGTCAACGGGACGATGCTGCGCACCGAGGATGTGCTGCTGCGCGTGCGCGAAGGAAGCGGCCTGATCGACCTGCAACTGGAGCGCGGCCGAGCGGTCCTCCTCCGCGGCGATATCCAGGCGATCACCGAGCTGCGGATCAACGGCGAGCCGGCGCAGCTCGCGGCGCCGTGACCGACAAACCGTATCATGCCGATCAAGCGGGCGGCGCACCGCTGAGCCGTGAGGCGGCGGCCAGGCGGCGGTCGCTCACGGTGATCCCTGTCCACCTTCCGTCACGCAGGATTGCCGGATGAGACAGGCCGCGATGGTGCTTGTGATCGCGTGGGGGGTTCTCCGGATGGCTGGTGCGCCGGCCGCGGCAAGTGAACGTGAAAAGGACGCGGCTATGGCGGCTCTGCTGCTGCTGCGGGAGCGATTCGTCCGCTCGGTCCTGCCGACGCGACGCGAGGACATGGAAGCGATTCACCGGATCGCCGCGGAGCACGCTGCGTCGATGGACGCGACCGGCCGATGGAACGACCTCCACTACGACTCGGGCGACCGAGCGATCTGGTCGGGAGCGGCTCACCTGGATCGCGTGCTGCGGATGGCCAAGTCGGCGCGGTTGCGGCGGGAGGCGGGCCGGCCCGATGCGGCGATGACCGCCCAAGCCGTCACAGCATTGAAAGCGTGGACCGACGCCGACCCCCAGAACCCGAACTGGTGGTGGAACCGGATCGGCGTGCCCGAGCTGGTGGGCGAGATCGCCTGCCTGCTCTGGGACGATCTGCCGACGGACCAGCGATCTGCTGTGATCCGCATCCTCGAGCGGTCCAAGATGGACCGGATGACCGGAGCCAACCTCACCTGGTGCGCGATCAACCGCGTCCTCCTGGGCTGCCTGTCGGGTTCGGAGCAGGTGACGCGGGAGGCGTACGATCGGCTGTACGAGGAGGTGCGGATCGTCGGCGCGCAGGAGGAGGGCATCCAGGCTGACTACAGCTTCCACCAGCACGGCAAGCAGTTCTATAGCGGCGGATACGGGCTTTTCTTCGCCAACGACGTGGGGCGGTTCATCTACATCGCGCACGGCACGCCGTTCGAAATCCCCTCGGCCAAGCGGGCGGTCTTCGACGGCTACATGCTCGACGGGATGCGCTGGATGACGTGGGGGAATGTGCTGGACTACAGCACCATGGGGCGGGTGATCACGCGCCCCAACGTGCTGGCGGCGCCGACGGACTGGTCGCTGGGGCCGATCTCGCCCGCGGGCCCGGCATACAGCCTCGGCAACGTGGTGCGATTGCTGGCGGAACTGCCCGGCCCGCGCCAGGCGGAATACGCCGCCTACGCCGCTGACCTGGCCCAATCGCCAAACGCCCCTGTATTCGAAGGCAACCGCCACTTCTGGCGGTCGGATTACATGGCCCACCGCCGCGCGGAGTATCTGGCGACCGTGAAGATGTTCTCCACGCGAACCCTCAACGGCGAAATCGTCAACGGCGAAGGCCGCAAGTCCCACCACCTCTCCGACGGCGCGAATTTTCTCTACATCACCGGCCAGGAGTACAAGGACATCTTCCCCGCCTGGGACTGGCAGAAGGTGCCGGGCACGACGGCGGAGCAGGTGGGCGACGGATCAGCCCAGCAGATGAACACGATCGAACCCAAGCCCGTGGGCACACGCGGATGGACTGATTTCGTCGGCGGCGTCAGCGACGGGCGCTACGGCCTGTGCGTCATGCACCTGCAACGCGGCGCGCTGTCAGCCCGCAAAGCGTGGTTCTTCTTCGACGACGCCTACGCCTGCCTCGGCACGGGCATCACGATCCAGAACGAGCACCCCGCGGTGACAACGGTCAATCAGACGCACCTGGACGGGCCGGTGCGCGCAGCCGGCAAGGCTTCGCCGCTGACGCCCGGCAAGCGGTACGAGCTGGACGGGGCGGCGTGGGTCCATCATGGGCGCGTC
>DASVCG010000039.1:0-5076 GCA_036381755.1 Phycisphaeraceae bacterium
TCGGCGTCGCGGTGCTGGCGGCGTTGGTGAGCGTCCACCGGCGGGCTGCGGCGAGGGAGCGGCGGTTCCTGATCGCCTTTGAGATCCTGCTGGCGGCGCTGGCGTTCTGCGGCGTCGTGATGGACCTGCTCCCACGGCCCCAGCTTTTCGCGGGCGTGGGCATTGTGGCCACCTTGATCGAGGACGGCGGCGAGATGGTGAGCATGAGCGCCATCTTGGCGATGATCTACCACCATTGGACGCGCCATCGCATCCCGCACGCCCAAGCGGAGAGGGTTACGCCACGCCCTGCTCCGCAGCCTCGCGCTGGCTCACCGGCCTCACCAGCAGCTTCCGCAACACCGCCAGCAGCGTCTGAGGCGGGGTCAGATAGTTAGCCGGCGGGCGGTAGTAAAGCGTCTGCTCGTCGACGAGGCTCACGCGGCCTGGCGCATCGCGGAACACAGCGTCGAGCTTGGCGGTCTGGCGGGTCTTGAAGATCAGGTCCGGCCCGTCGAGCTTGATCAGGTCGATGCCCAGCGTGCTGGCGGCGATGCGGATCTGCGTCAGGTCCAGCAGCGTGGCGGTCTGGGGCGGCGGCTTGCCGTAGGCCTCCTGCAGGTCGCGCGCGATCCCCTCGAACTCCCCCAGCGTCGTGGCGCGGCTGAGTCGGCGGTACGCCTCCATCCGGTGCTTGTCCGACGGGATGTACGACCGGGGAATCGCGGCGCTCACCGGCAGCTCCAGGTGCGTCTTGGCCGGCTCGATGATCGGCTCGTGCTTGAGCTTGCGCGTCTCCTGCTCCAGCAGCAGGCAGTACATCTCGTACCCCACCGCGGCGATGTGCCCGCTTTGCTCGGCACCCAGAAGATTCCCCGCCCCGCGGATCTCCAGGTCGCGCATGGCGATCTTGAAGCCCGCCCCCAGCATGGCGTACTGCTCGATGGCCTTGAGCCGCTTGGCGGCGGTGTCGGTGATCGGCCGGTCCCGCGGCAGAAGCAGATAGCAGTACGCCCGGTGCTTGTAGCGGCCCACTCGCCCGCGGAGCTGGTGCAGGTCCGCCAGCCCGAACATGTCCGCGTGGTTGATGAAGATCGTGTTGACCGTGGGGATGTCGATGCCCGACTCGATGATCGCGGTGCATACCAGGATGTCGGCCTCGCGGCGCAGGAAGCGGAGCATCACCCGCTCCAGCTCGCCCGAGGGCATCTGCCCGTGGCCGATCACGATCCGCGCTTCGGGCGCCAGCTTCTGCACCTGGTCGGCCACGCTCTGGATGTCGTAGATGCGGTTGTGCACGAAAAAAGCCTGGCCCTGGCGGTTAAGCTCGCGGATCAGCGCCTGCTGGATGCGTTTCTCGTCGAAGGGGATCACCTCGGTGACGATCGCCCGGCGGTCCAGCGGCGGCGTCGCCAGCGAGCTGATGTCCCGCAGCCCGATCATCGCCATGTGCAGCGTCCGCGGGATGGGCGTGGCGGTGAGCGTGAGCACGTCGGCGGTGAGGCGGAACTCCAGCAGCTTGTTCTTGTGCTCCACGCCGAAGCGCTGCTCCTCGTCGATGATCACCAGCCCCAGGTCGGCGAAGCGCACGTCCTTGGAGAGCAGCCGGTGCGTGCCGATGATGATGTCGACCCGCCCCGCGGCCAGCTCGCGCACGATCTTGGCCTGCTCCGAAGCGGTCTTGAAGCGTGAGATCGACTCGACGCGGAAGGGATAATCCGCCATGCGCTGGCGGAAGGTGCGCTCGTGCTGCTCGGCCAGGACGGTGGTGGGCACCAGCACCGCCACCTGCTTGCCGAACTCCGCCGCCTTGAACGCGGCGCGGATGGCCACCTCGGTCTTGCCGAAGCCCACGTCGCCGCAGATGAGCCGGTCCATGGGCTTGTCCTGGCTCATGTCGCGCTTGACCGCGGCGATGGCGGCGAGCTGGTCCTCGGTCTCTTCGTAAGGGAACTCGGCCTCGAACTCCTGTTGCCAGGGGGTGTCAGCGGGGTGGCGGATGCCCGGCAGCGTCGCCCGCGCCGCCTGCACACGCAGGAGCTGCGCCGCCAGGTCGCGCACCGCCTGTCGCGTCTGCTCCTTCTGCCTGGCCCATCGCTTGCCGCCAAGCACCGACAGCGGCGGGCGGCCCTCGAACCCGCCCACGTACTTCTGCACCAGCTCGATCTGCGTCGCCGGCACGTGCAGCTTCGCCTGCTGCGCGAACTCCAGCGTGAGGTATTCCTGCGTCTGCCCGTCGCGGCGCATCGTGCGCAGCCCGACGAAGCGCGCGATGCCGTGATCGACGTGCACGACGTAGTCGCCCACATCCAGGTCGAAGAACGCCGCGGCGCCCGAATCGGCCCCCGTCGTCAGGCGGCGCACGCGCCGGCGCGTCTGGTAGCGGTGGAACAGCTCATGGTGGGGGATCAGCAGCAGACGCCTGCCGTCCGGGCCTTCTTCCTGCCACGCGAACCCCAGGTGCAGGTAGCCGATCTCCAGCGTGATCCGCTCCGCTGTCTGCGGCGCGTGCTGGGCGATCAGCTCGCGCAGGCGGTCGCGCTCGCCGGTCTTCTGGCACAGCACCACCACGCGGTGCTCATCGGCCTGCGCCAGCTCGCCCAGCTCCCGCACCGCTTTGGCGGCGTCGGTGTCGAAGGGCGGCAACTGCTCCACGGGCAGCTCCACGCGCGGGGCCTGGTCATCGCGTGCGGAGTATTGGTTGACCTCGATGCAGGATCGCTCCTGGAGGCGCTGGAACAGCGTCGTCGGCGCGATGATGCCGCGCGGGTTGGTCAGCCGCTCGTAGTACCCGCGGGCCTGCTCCGCCAGCTCCAGCACCTCGTGCAGGATCACCACGGTGTCAGCAGGCAGAAGCGCAAGCAGGCTGGTGGTGCGGTCGTCCTGCTGAATCTGCTGCGGGCTTGCGCCGATGAGCTGGACGCTTTGAAGCTCCTGGCCCGAGCCCATGGTGTCCAGGTCGATGCGGTGGATGGAATCGACCTGATCGCCGAAGAAGTCCAGGCGGACGGGGCCGACGGGCTGAACCTGGCCGCTGGAGTCGATGAGGCTGCCCGCGGGGGGGTACAGGTCGAGGATTCCGCCGCGCAGGGCGAAGTCGCCGGGCTGCTCCACAGCG
Organism: Phycisphaeraceae bacterium; assembly: GCA_036381755.1. GTDB lineage: Bacteria > Planctomycetota > Phycisphaerae > Phycisphaerales > Phycisphaeraceae > DASVCG01. Next base: position 3,098 of record DASVCG010000039.1, read on the forward strand.
TCCTGCCGCTGATAGCCCACGTCAGCCAGCCAGCGTGTGAGCCGCTGGGGCGAAATCTGCTGGCCCCGGTCAATCGTGCGCGTGAAGGAGTCGAGCGCTTCAGGCAGGGGGACGGCCTGCATGAGGGCCTGGATGGGGGCGATGATCAGGTCCGGCTGCTTGCCCGCGGCCAATTGCTCCACAACGCGAAGCCGCTCAGCCAGCAGCTCCAGGTTCACGCCGGTTTCGCCCGGCAGCACCTCCAGTGCGCCGAACCGCTGGGCCTGGAGCGTGATCCCCGCGGCGTCGAACAGCTCCAGGTCGTCCATCGCGTCGTCGGCTTCGTCCAGGTGCGCCACCACCAGCAGCACCGGCCGGCGGAGCCTCGCCGCGATCGCTCCTGCCAAGAGATGCGTGCTGGACCCTCGGCTGCCCTGGGCCGTCACCCGGCGCGCAGAAGTCGTCCCCTCGATCAGCGCATGAACGGGCGCTGACTCGACGATCCGACCGAGCCAGGGATGGGCCGACGCGCTCATGAATGGATAAGTTTAGTATTGAATCCGCCGATCGGCGCTGCCGGGCTCCGCTGCCTCCCGCGGACAAAACGCCTCCCACCGCTGATCGTGGACCCGGCGCAGCTCGATTCGGCCGCAAAACATCCGCAAATGCACGTCCAGAACGATTCGGCTCTCCGTCCACAGCAGGGGAATCACCCACCCTGCATCAACCCGCTGAACGCTGCCTCGGCCGCCTGAGATGGGCCCCTGGTAGCGCAGATAATGCCTGCGATGAGGCGGCAGGGGGGTCAGGGCGAAGCGGCCAAGCCGGGCCCAATGGCGGCTGGCATGGGCCACACGGGCGGTCCAGAGCCGAGCGTCGGCCATACCGGCCTGCCGGGGGTCGCCGATGAACCAGTCGTGGTGGCGGCCCTGGCTCGTCGTGTGCAGCAGCAAAACGGTAGGTTGAGCCCGCGTCACGACTTCCTTTCACGAAAACGGCCCGGCAGGCGTTCAGGGTTGCGGCTTGTCAGGGCCGGTTGCCGATCCTATCTTCAGGCCTTGGATCGGGCCAGGGCCGCGTCAGGGCCGTCAACCCATCAACCCAGTCAGTCACAAGGTGAGGACAGCCATGAGGAGCATCGCAAGGATGAGCACCCTGAGCAGGACCATCCAGGGCGGAATCGGCCGCGCCGTCTGCACGGGCGTGCTGGCCGCGGCGCTGTTGGCGTCGCTGGTCGGCTGCGAGACGAACATCCGCCTGCGCGAGAAGGGCCAGCTCGCCGCGGGGCGGGGCGATTATGAGCAGGCCCGCGCCTACTTTGAAAAAGCGGCGCAGCGCAAGCCCACCGACGCCCTGGCGCACTACGAGCTGGGCAAGACGTGGCTGGAGCTGGATGCGCCGCTCAAGGCCCAGGCGTCTCTTGAGCGGGCCCTGGTCCTGGAGCCGGCGAACCCGGACCTGACGCCCCAGTTGTTGGACCTGATCGCCGAGTCGATCTACCGCCAGGGCGATTATGACGCGCTGCACAACTTCTTTGAGCGCACCAGCGGGGCGTACCATACGGCACGGGATTATCTGCGTCAGGCCCGGTACATGGTGAAGGTGGGCGATCTGGACGCCGCGGCCCAGGCGTACCGCAAGGCGGCCTACTACGCCCTGCCGGGCGACGCCAGCCCCTACCTGGCGGTGGCGGATTTCTACGAATCAATCAACGACACGCCCAACGCGGTGGCGGCGTTGCGCTACGCTTATTATGTCGATCCGCAGAGCCAGGAGATCGCGGACCGGCTGCGTCGGCATGGCGTGGTGCCCGGCCCGACGGTCGGGGAGGCCCCGCCCAAGCCCCAGATGCTGCGATGACCGCGACGGGCATGCCGGCCCCTCGCGGTGGAGGCGGCCATGCCAGCAGGGATTTTCCGCCGAGTCGCGCAACAGCCCATCCTCACCGTCGATCATTTGCCCTTCCCCGCCGCCGCGGTGCTCAACCCCGGCGCCACGGA
>DASVCG010000040.1:0-4932 GCA_036381755.1 Phycisphaeraceae bacterium
CCGGCCAATACCTGGGCCTGGGTGATCCCCGCCGCGCCGCTCAGGCCATACGGCTGTGCTGGCTCATCGGCGCCGGCATCATGACCGCGATGGGCGTGGTCTTCATCGTCGCCCCCCAGCCGCTGACCCGGCTGATCGCGCCCGACGAGCCGGCACTGTATGAAACCGCTGCGACGCTGCTGCGCATCGCCGGGCCGGTGCAGTTCTTCTTCGGCAGCTACCTGGTGCTCTCCCACGCCCTGCGCGGCGCAGGCGACACACGCACCGCCATGCTCCTGACCTACGCCAGCACGTTCCTGCTGCGCCTGCCGGGAGCGTGGCTGATGGGCTACGTGCTCGACCTGGGCCTCACCGGCGTCTGGTTCGCGCTGGCCGGCGAGCTGGTCGTCCGCGGCGGCCTGTTCATGACCCGCTTCTTCCACGGCGGCTGGCGACGAATCGAAGTGTAAGCCCAGATCAAGAGGGCAGCGGGCAGAGGGCAGGCGGCAGGGAAAAGATCACCGCGTCAGCGGCACCACCGCTGGGCCGGGCTGGAGGATCTCGAAGCGATCGCCCTCGAGGCTCCACTTGATCTGGCCGGCGCGCAAGGGGGTGGGGCGCTGGGGGTCGGTCACCTGCACCAGCCGGCCGGCGTCGGCCCAGAACACCACGGTCTGGTCCGCCTCGGTGTAGCGCAAGTGATCGCTGGTGACGGTGCGGCCGGCCTCGATGACGCGCACCAGTTGATCGGCCTGAACCAGGCGGATGTCCGGCTGCGGAGCATCGCCCGAGCCCCACACACCCAGCCCGCCGGTCTCTTCCAGGTCCGCCAATAGCGATTGGGCGTCGAGCTGCACCGCCCGCCCGCCGTCCGCGGGCTGATGAATCATCTGCACCGTCTGCTCCAGCAGCATGTCGTTGCGGGCCGCGTCGAGCGTGAGGCGTTTTTGCCACAGGAACAGCGTAGCGCCTCGGCCGGTGAAGCGCACATCGGAGGACGCCTCGTCAGCCGGCGCAGCCTGAGGCGGGCGGTGGTCCTGAATCAGCATCCGCCCCGCGCCGATCACCTGCACCTGCTCCGATTCGCCCTGGAAGATCATCCGCGGGCCTTCCAGGTGGATCTGCGTGTGCGGGCGGTCGGGCTCGTGCGGGTCGAAGCCGTCCGCGGTGAATTGCACAACGTCGCCGGTCGCCTCGGCGAAGCGGATGCGCCGCCTGCCCAGGCTGCTGCGCTGAGAGGATGGGGCCTGCTGCGGCGTCGACGACACCGCTGACTCATCCTGCTGTGCCTCGACGCGGGCCAATTCCAGTTGAAGATGCTCGCTGCTCAGCCGCGTGCGGCTCTTGGCGTTCTGGGTGGTGCTGTGCACGTCGCCTGCGAAGCGCGCCTCGCCGGTTTGGTCGTCGTAGCGCATCGAGTCGTGCCAGGTCACACTGAGCTTGGCGGCTGGGTCGTCCGGGTCCATCTGGGCGTCGAGCCAGCCGGGCCCGATCACGTCGATGGTCTGCACAGCCTGATCGCTGGTGGCGATGACCAGGCGCGGGCCGCTGAGGGTGGCGTCGGGGCGGACGACGCGGGCGGGGCTGTCCTCGCTGCCCAGCAGTTGAATCTGGTCGCCGCCGGCCTCCACGATCATGCGGTCGCCGGCCAACAGCACCTCCTCATCCTCCAGGCTCACGCGCACCGCTTCCTGGGCGATCATGCGCTGGATGGTCAGCCGATCAGCAGAGACATCCGCGTCGCCGGCGGGTTTATCAGCCGAATCAGCCTGGGCCAGCGTCACGTCGAGTTGCTGGGATTCGAGCTGCATCTGCTGATGCTGGGCGTAGACGCGCTGCTTGGCCACCAGGCGGGTCGGCTGCGCTTGCCCTGACGCGTCGCGTTCCAGGTCGATGTTGAGGATTTCCGACCGCACCAGCACCTGATCCTCATCCTGCTGACCGCGCAGGCGCGTGGAGATGTTGCCCGTCGCCTCGATCCGCTTGAGCGTCCGCGGCTGATCGCCCGTCGGATCGTCCATGACCAGCCGAAGCGTCTGACTGCTCAATTCGAGCTGCGGGTGGCGCACCTGGACATCGCCCTTGAAGACCGCGCTGCGCAGGCCGCTTAAGCTGCTGGCAGGGCCGCGGGATGTTTGCCCGCTGCGGGCGGTGTCGCGGCGGCGCTGGTTCTGTTGGTCCTCCTGACGATCGAGAACAAAATCGAGCCGATCGCGCCAATCAATGCGCAGGTCGCGCTCCTGCGGCTCCTGCTCTGCTGCGGCCTCAGCGGTGCTGGCCTCGAGCATCCCCGGCCCGATCACGTAACCCGTCCCCCGCGACTGGTCCAGCAGGAGCGACGCTCCGCGCAGCACGCCCGCGCGCGGCGAATCGACCACCAGCGGCGCCGTGTCGCTGCCCGTCGCGCTGAGCACCCCCGCGTTCTGCTGATATTGCAGCACCGCTCCGCGGATCGTCTGCTCCTGGTCCGTCCGCGCCCAGGCCGGCTCACCCTTGAGCACCAGCAGCATGTCGTCCGGATCCATCATCGACGCAGGCGGCTCCTCCGGCAGCACCACCAGCGGGCCGGTCCATGTGATGACGATATCCTCCGGCTCCACCGGCGGCACAGGCGGCTGCAACGACAACCCCCCGCTCGACTCCGCCTCCACCTGCCCCATCGCCAGCGCCGTCCACTGAAACGCCATCAGCGACGGCAGGCCCCGCGCTGCTGCGCCAGACAAGTGATGCGATGATCGAACAAAAGCCCGCGAAGCCGCCAGCTCATCGCCCGCCCGAGATGGATCGAATCGACCGATCCGATCCTGCCCGCTTAACCCGCCTTCGCTGCTGCGCTGCCGACGCGGCCGGCCACCGCCATCAACCGGCCCTGATTCACCCTGCCCCGGCTGCGCGTTTGGCTCTTGCTCCTGCGTCGTGTTCAGGCTGAAGATGACATCCAGCTCATCGCCTTCCATCGTCATCTGCCCGTCGATGGTGCGCACCTGGACATCACGCTGAAATCGTGCGCGGTAGAACTGCCTGCGGAACGCCTCATCGGGCTGGGTAGCCGCTGCGGACGCAGGCGACGACGCTCGATCTTTTGCCTTTGCCCCCGCTCCCCGGGAATTCCCCGCTGCCGCTCTCGCCCCTGCCCGGCGATCCCCCCTGCCCGCGCCCCGCCCGCTGCGCGGCTGGGTCGCGGCGCTATCCCGCGAAACAGCGCGCGAATCGGCGGAACCCGCCTCCGCCTCCGCATCAACAAGGCGGGCTTCGGGCTTCAGACGAAACGATTCGCCCTCGAACACCTCCAGGCGGTCGATCCGCCTGCGAAGCTGGTTGTACGTGAGGCTCAGCCCCCGCCCGCGGAACTCCACGCGCGGCCCGACCAGGTAAACCTCGCTGTCGCTTTCGACGTGCCCAGCCTCCAGGTCCACGCTGGCCCGGTCCAGGTAGGCGCGCAGGCGGATGTCTCGCAGGCCTTGCAGGTCCACCGGCCGGCCGCCTTCCGACTCGAACAGCGTCAGCACCACGTGCCCGCGCAGGTCCATCTGGCGGGGCTGGTTCTCCGGCGCGATGAACGTGCCCTGGTCCGAGCGGATCTCCAGCACGCGATTATCGGTGAAGTAGATCTGCGCGACGGGGAACGTGACCTCAGAAACGCCCTGGGGGCGTGGCGTCATCCGCTGCCACGTCAGCACCCGCCGACGCTCGCCCTCCAGGCTGGTGTACCGCCCGCCCTCGATCGCCTCGAAGGGCTGCTGGCGGATGTCGTCGCCGCTGATGGTCCGCTCGCTGTCGAAGCGGGTGTTGACGTCGGGCTGGATCGGCGGGGGAGGGGTGGCTGCCTGCTGCGAGGCCGATCCCCCCCCGCTGCCCACCAGCAGGCTCACCAGCAGCACCACCGCTGCCAGACCGCACGCCGCGCCGATCACCCACAGCCGCTTACTCATCCGGTTAGTTTCGAGTGCCACGCGGGAAGTTTCAAGTTTTCGCCCTCAGCCGTCTGAGCCGATGCGCCTTTCTTGCCGGCCGGCAGGCCCACTTGCAACTTGCCGCTTTGAGCTTGAAACTACCCCCGCCCGCAGCGAGGCAGGGCCTATGATCGTCCAACCGTCCGCTGCGGGCTAGCAGGCTAAAGGCAAAAAAGGAACGAAGCACGGGCCACCTCCAGGAGCTGCATGGCATGATCGGCAAGATCTTCAAGGCTTACGACATCCGCGCCACCTACCCCGACCCGCTCAACGAGCAGGCCGCCTGGAAGGTCGGCTACTCCGCTGGCGTCTTCTTCAAGCAGCAAAACAACGGTCAAAAGGGCACCGTCCTGGTCAGCCGCGACATGCGGCCGCACTCGCCCGCCTTGGCTGAGGCGCTGACCGCGGGCCTGCGCGCCGCGGGCCTGGACGTGGCGGACCTGGGCATGGTCGACACCTCCTTCCAGTATTTCGCCATCAATCACGTAAACGCCCTGGGCGGCATCCAGACCACCGCCAGCCACAACCCCATCCACTACAACGGCTTCAAGATCAGCGGCCGACAAGCCAAGCCCATCGGCGCTAACACCGGCCTCAAGGACATCCAGCAGATCGCTGAATCGATCGACCAGACTAACCTGCCCCCCGCGGGCGATTATCGGACGCTGGACCTGTGGGACGCCTACCGCCAGCACGTGCTCAAGTTCCTCACGCCGCCCAAGCGCGAGCTGCGCGTGTTCATCGACGCCTCCAACGGCATGGCGGGCAAGATGGTGCCGCGCGTCTTCGAGGGCGTGGAGAACCTCCAGATCATCCCGCTCAACTTTGAGATCGGCGGCCAATTCGCCCACGAGCCCAACCCGCTGGTCGCTCAGAACATGATCCCCACGCAACAGGGCGTTACGGAGCACCGCGCCGACCTGGGCGCTTGCTTCGACGGCGACGCGGACCGGTGCATCCTCGTTGACGATCAGGGCCAGATCATCGGCTGCGACCACCT
>DASVCG010000041.1:0-8177 GCA_036381755.1 Phycisphaeraceae bacterium
TGGAGGCCCAGACGGGCGATCTGCTGTGCTTCGGCGTGCATGCCAAGGCGTCGGTCGTTCATCGCACGCTGGGCGAGCTGCGCGTCAAGATCGCCCGCGACCTGGACATGATCCCCCCCGACCGATGGGAGTGGCTGTGGGTGGTCGACTTCCCGCTGGTGGAGTGGAACGCGGACGAGAAGCGCTGGGACAGCCTGCACCATCCCTTCACCGCCCCTGCCGACGCTGATTTGGAGAAGCTCGAAGCTGATCCGGGCAGCGTCAAGTCCAAGGCGTACGACCTGGTGCTCAACGGCTCGGAGCTGGGCGGCGGATCGATCCGTATCCACCGCCCCGACGTGCAGCAGCGCGTCTTTAAGCTCCTGGGCATCGATGAGGAGGCGGCGCGGGTGAAGTTCGGCTTCCTGCTGGACGCGCTCAACTACGGCGCTCCGCCGCACGGCGGCATCGCCTTCGGCCTGGACCGTGTCATCATGCACCTGTGCGGCACCAGCAACATCCGCGACGTCATCGCCTTCCCCAAGACCCAGAACGGCGCGGACCTCATGAGCGGTGCGCCGGCCCCCGTGGAGGAGCTGCAACTGCGCGAGCTACAGCTCCGCGTGCAGACGGCCAGGCAGAAGGAGGCCTACGTGCCGCCCACCGGGCCGCCCGCATCGTGAGCCCGCCCCGCGCAGCAGCGGGCTGACCGACCGAACTTATGTGCGGCATCGCTGGCATCGTGCGATTCGACGATCAGCCGATCGAACCGGATCGGCTCGACGCGATGCTGGCCCGCCTGCTCCACCGCGGGCCCGACGGCCAGGGCCGGTGCATGCTCCCCCGCTGCGCACTGGCGCACGCGCGGCTGGCGATCCTCGACCCGCCCGGCGGCCATCAGCCCATGTACGCCCTCCGCTGCGGTCAGCACAGTCCGCTGCACGTGGTCTTCAATGGCGAAATCTACAACCACCGGGAGCTGCGACGTCAGCTCGAACAGCTCGGCCACCGCTTCACCTCCGATCACAGTGATACTGAGGTGGTCCTCCTGGGCTACCGCCAATGGGGCGAAGAGCTGCCCCAGCGCTTAGAGGGCATGTTCGCGCTGGCTGTGTGGGACCACGACGCCCAGCGCCTGTTCCTGGCCCGCGACCGCATGGGCAAAAAGCCGCTTTATGTCATGCGGCGCGAGGGGGAATGCCTTTTCGCCAGCCTGGTTTCAGCACTGGCAGCGGGGCTACCCGCGGGTCAGCCGCTGCGCGTGGATGCCGACGCCCTGCTGACGTTTTTGCGATACGGCTATCCCTTCACGCGGGCGATGATTCAGGGCGTTGAAGAAATCCTCCCGGCCCACTGGATGAGCATCGATGCCCATGGACACGCCCGCCTGGAGCGCTACTGGCAGCCGCCCGCTGTGGCCGGTGGTCTGATCGACGCGGCCAATGCGGTTGACGCCCTGCATGAAACGCTGGCGCAGGCGGTGAGCGCCAGGCTCGAGGCGGATGCGCCGCTGGGCTGCTTCCTTTCAGGCGGGATCGATTCCTCGGTGATCGCGGCGCTGGCCCAGCAGGCGATGCGCGAGCGCGGCCGGGAGCGGCTGCGGACCTTCAGCGTCGCGATGCCTGCGGCTGATTACGACGAATCCGCGCACGCCCAGGCTGTCGCGCAGCACATCGGCTCGTGCCACACGGTGCTTGAGGCCAGGCCCGATCACGTCGTGGACGACCTGAATCATTTGATGAAGCTGCTCGGCGAGCCCACCGCGGATAGCTCCATCCTGCCCACCTATTGGCTTTGCCGTGCTGCGCGCCAGCACGTGAAGGTGGCGCTGTCGGGCGATGGGGGCGATGAGCTGTTCGGCGGATACGACCGGTACCGCGCCCTGAGATTGCTTGAGCGGCACCGCTGGTGGCTCAAGCACATCCCCCCTGCCTGGCTGGCGGATGTCAACCCGCGGTCGACGCGCGCGCGGCTGCGCCGGTTGGTCGAATCAGCCCGCGCGGGTACAAGCCCGGCTCGCCAGTACCACCGGATGATTCACCTCTTCACCGATGCGCAGGTCCGTCAATTAGGCCCGGATTCGGTCCGCCAGCGGATCGACGATGCGAATGATCGCGGCGAAGCAGCGCCCGGCTGGCCCTCGACGGGTGACGAGCCGGCCCGCCAGGCGATGCGGTGGGACTTGGCGCACTACCTGCCCTTTGAGCTGTTGCGCAAGCTGGACCGCGCCTCGATGGCGTCAGCACTGGAGGTCCGCTGCCCGATGCTCGATGCGCAGGTGTGCGAGTTGGCTGCGCGGCTGCCCACGCATGTGCTGATGCCCGCAGGCCGGCCCAAGGGGCTGTTGCGCGAGCTGGCCGGTCGGCTGGTGTCCCCTGCCATCGCCCGCAGGCCCAAGCGCGGATTCGCCATCCCCATCGGCCGGTGGTTCAACCAGTCGCTGAAAGAATCCCTGGCGGGCCATCTTTTCGACGGCACGCTAAGCGACATGGGCTTGGACCTCCACGCGGTGCGACGCTACTTTGAGGAGCACACCCAGGGCCGAGCGGACCACACGCACCGCCTCTTCGCCCTGTTGGAATTGTCGCTGTGGTGGCGGTGGGTCCGAAGCGGCTAGCCGCCCGCGGCCTGGCGGCGCGCTGCCTCGGCGAGCGTAAGAAAAACGGCACAGGGAGCGGCTGATGATGTCTCGGCGATCTGCTGTTCTGGCGTGGCTGCTGCTGGTGACGGTGATGCTGCCTCTTGCGACTGCTGCGGCGCAGGATGGCCGCCGGCTGCGCATCGCCTGCTACAACGTCGAGAATCTGTTTGATGTTTTCGACGACCCTTACACGCAGGATGAGCGGACCGACGTCAAGCCGCGGGAGCAGGTCGAGGCTCTTGCTGCAGCCATCCGCCGAGTCGACGCCGACGTGGTCGCCCTTTGCGAGGTGGAGCAGGAAGGGCTCTTGCGGGCGATGGTGTACGAATTCCTGCCGCAGATGGGCTACGAATACATCGCTGCGGGCGACACCAACAGCGCACACGGCATCCGCCTGGGCGTCATCAGCCGCTACCCCATCGCGCGTCTCGCCAGCTATCGGTTTCGCCGGCTCAGGCTCGAAGGTGATCCGCGCACCTGGCGGTTCGCCCGCGACCTGACGCACGCCACGATCCAGCTCAGCGACGGCCTGTCGCTGGAGCTGTTCGCTGCGCACTTCAAGAGCAAGCTCGACAGTGCTGATGACCCGCAATCCGCCCATTGGCGTCTGGCTGAAGCGACCGCAGCCAGGCAGATCATCGACGAGCTGCTGAACCAAAACCCCCAGGCGCTGGTCGCCCTGGTGGGTGATTTAAATGATTCGCCCGACAGCCCGCCCCTGAGCAAGCTGCTGGCGGGCGGGCGCTTGCTCGACGCCCACGCGAGCCTGCCTGCCTCGCAGCGGATCACCTACCTGCGCAAGCCGTTCCGCGGCACGATCGACTACGTCCTCGTGAGCCCGGCACTGGCGGCTAAGCAAGTGCCCGGCTCCGCCCGCGTGCTGGACGACCCGGCCCTGCTCGCCGGCTCTGACCACGCGCCCATCGTGGCGGAGTTCGACCTCGGGACGGAAAGATAGAGGGTAGCCCCCGGAAGGGGCAGGCGCGGACAAATCACGAAGACACGAAGCCGCGACGAGCGGTTATTCCTCCCCGCTGTACTCCGCGGCGCTGGTGCACGTCTCGCGCACGCGCACAAGGCTCAAGAGCGGCAGTTGCGGCTTGAGGCGATCGTAGATCCACTTGGCCAGAATTTCCGCGGTGGGGTTCTCCAGCCCCTCGATCTCGTTGAGCAGGTAATGATCCAGCCGATGGCGCACCGGCTCGACCGCGCTTTTGATCTGGCCGAAGTCCATCAGGTAGCCCTTGGCCGGGTCCACCTCCCCCTCCACCACGACATCCACCTTGAACGAGTGCCCGTGCAGCCGACGGCACTTGTGCCCCTCCGGAAACGTGGGCAGCCAGTGCGCCGCTTCAAAATCAATCGTCTTGATCAGTGAGACACGCATACACGCCCAATCCGTGTTGATCCTTCAACCATGAAGGACTGCGGTTTATCTGTGCCTGCCTTCTACTCTCTACTTTCTGCTCTCTACCCTCTTGCTTGGCCCCCTCACCCTACCCTCTCCCCCGATGGGGGAGAGGGCTTAGCTAGGAACCTTCAGCCCTCAATCTCTCTTGTTTTCTCTGTGCCTCTGTGTCTCTGTGTCTTTGTGGTTAATCTTCTCTTTTCTGCCCCCTGCCGTCTGCCCCCTACCCCCTATTTTTCACTTCATCAAACGCCCCTCGTGGCAGGGTCCCAGATCAGCTTGTGGAGCTGCGTTTGCATCCGCGCGGGCAAGTGGTCCTCCAGCATCCACTGGGCCAGGTCGCGCATCGACAGGCCCTCGCTGCCGGGCAGTTCGCGTCCGGCTGGCACCGCGTGCACGGGGCTTAGGATGACCGCACGGACGCGATGGTTGAGCCGGTGCTGACGGATCACGTCGCGGGCCCACTCGTAGTCCTGGCGCGAGCCGATGACGAACTTGATTTCATCACGCGGGGCCAGGTGGTCGAGGTTGCTCCAGAGGTTGCGGTGCGACTCGCCGCTGCTGGGGGTTTTCAGGTCCATGATGCGGATGACGCGCGCGTCGCAGCGCGAGATGTCGCAGGCGCCGCTGGTTTCCAGGAGGACGGTTTTGTCCGCGTCGCACAAGCGCGTCATCAGCTCGTGCACGTTGGGCTGGAGCAGCGGCTCGCCGCCGGTGACTTCCACCAGCCTGCACCCGCTGCCGACGCGCTCCACCTCGTCCATGATCTGCTGGATGGTCCATCGCCTGCCTTCGTGGAAGGCATACTCGGTGTCGCAGTACGTGCAGCGCAGGTGGCAGCCCATCAGCCGCACGAAGACGCAGGGCAGCCCCGCCCAGGTGCTCTCGCCCTGGATCGAGTAGAAGATTTCATTGATCATCAGCGTCTTCATGCGAAGGCTCTTGGCCGGGGATGGGGTGCTCCAATTGCTCAAGCAGGTCGCGGACCGTCTTTCCCAGCACGGGGTGGACCAGGTTCGGCGCGAGATCCGTCAGCGGCTTGAGGACGAACCAGCGCTCGTGCATCCGCGGGTGAGGGACGCTCAGGCCCTCCTCACGAATGACCGCGTCATCGTACAGCAGCAGGTCCAGGTCCAGCACGCGCGGGCCCCAGCGGACGCGCTGATCAGCCGGCTCGCGCCCCGCCTCCTGCTCGATCCGTTGCAAACGCTCCAGCAGATCCCTTGCTGCCAAAGACGTTTCCAGCTCCGCCACAGCGTTGAGGTAATCCCCCTGCCCCGCCGGCCCGCCCACCGCAGCGGTCTCGTAAACGGGGCTGAGCCGCAGGCAGCGCGTCCGGGGCAGGGCGTCCAGGGCCGCATGGGCCGCCTCCAGCCGCTTTTGCCGGTCTCCCAAGTTCGACCCCATCGCCACATACGCCCGCGCCATAAACACCATTCTTGGCGGAGCTTTGCCGGGGGGCAAACTTCCGGGGGTTAGCTTCTGGAGAAACTTCCGGGGTGATCTCCGGAGAAATTTCCGGGGGTCCGGAGGCCAGGGGCTGGATGCGGGGCCTCAGGCGGCCCCGTCCGCGCAGCCCGCGTTTGGCCGTTTGGCTATGCGAGCATTTGCTGCTTTAATCTACCGCATGGACATCCACGCCAAACTCCGTGAGCTGAACCTGGAGCTGCCCAAGGTCCCCGCTGCGGTGGCGCAGTACGTCCCCGCGCTGCGCAGCGGGAACCAGATCTACGTCAGCGGGCAATTATGCACCCGCGAGGGCCATCTGATCGCCCAGGGCCCCGTGCCCACCGCGGTCAGCCTCGAAGAGGCCCAGGCCGCGACGAGACAGTGCGTGCTCAACGCCCTGGCCGCGGTCGATCAGGCGATTGAGGGCGACTGGTCCATGTTCGTCCGTGTGGTGCGGCTGGCGGTGTACGTCAACAGCCACGCGGACTTCAACCTCCAGCACAAGGTCGCCAACGGCGGCAGTGAGCTATTGGGCGAACTGTTCGGCGAGGCCGGCCGACACGTCCGCGCCGCGGTGGGCGTGTCCTCCTTGCCCCTGGGCGCCACGGTCGAGGCGGAGCTTTTGGTGGAGGTCCGTTAGTTCTTTTAGCTAAAAGGCCAAAAGGCCAAAAGGCCGCGCCGCAGGCAACACCGCCCATCGCCCGATGGGCCATGCCGCGTCAATCAGCCGATACCTGGCCGGGCAGGTCCACGATGCGGATGACCACCGGCTCGCCCGCGATGACGTCCAGCTCGCGGATGCTCTGCACCGCCCGGTCCACGTCGCCTTGCCTGGCGTCGTGCGTGGTGATCACCACCGGCACGAACTGCCCCACGTTGGTCTCATGCTGGAGCACCGCGGAGAGGCTGATGCCCGCTTCGCCCAGGATGGCGGTCACCTTGGCCATGGTGCCGGGCCTGTCCAGGCCGTTGACGCGGAGATAGAAGCGGCTGACCCGATCCGCGGACGGGACGATGCGGGCCGGGCCGTTGCGGTCCGCGGTCAGGTGCAGGTTGGCGAAGGCGGTGGGATACCAGCCGCTGGCGACGTTGAGCAGGTCGCTGACGACAGCGCTGGCAGTGGGCAGGCCGCCCGCCCCGGCACCGTAGTAGAACGTGTGGCCCACCGCGTGGCCGTGGATCGATAGCGCGTTGAACGCCCCCTCCACCTTGGCCAGAAGCTCCCCCGCATGGATGAAGCAGGGCTGAACCGAGGCGCTGATCGCGCCCCCCTCCTGCTGACGCTGGGCGATGGCCAGCAGCTTCACGTCATAGCCCAGCTCCGCGCCCAGGCGGAGGTCCTCGATCTGGAGCGTATCGATCCCCTCCGTGCTTACCTGCTGTTCCTGGACGTGCACGCCGAAGGCCAGCGAGGCCAGGATGGCCAGCTTCTGCGCAGCGTCCTGGCCGGAGATGTCCAGCGTGGGGTCGGCCTCGGCAAAGCCCAGTTGCTGGGCCTGGGCCAGGGCGTCGCGGTAGGTTTGGCCCTGGCGCGTCATGGCGGTGAGGATGAAGTTGCACGTGCCGTTGAGGATGGCGTAGATCCCATCGATCTGGTTGGCCATCAGGCCGAACTGGAGAGCGGTGATGCAGGGGATGCCCCCGCCGCAGGCGGCCTCGAAGGCGATGGAAGCCCCCTGCTCGCGGGCCAGGGCGAACAATTCCGGGCCTTCCGCGGCGAGTAAGCTCTTGTTGGCGGTGATGATGTGCTTACCGGCCTGGAGGGCTCTGCGGACATAGGCCGCCACCGGCCCGCGCCCCCCAGCCACCTCGATCACGATGGGCATGTCGGGCGTGGCGAAGAACGCTTCCGGGTCGCTGGTGAGCGATTGAGCGGGGATCAGCCCCGTCGAGGCGGCCTTGGCGGCATCCCGCACCAGCACCCGCTTTAGCTCGATAGGCCGGCCCAGTCGGCGGGCGTAGAGGCAGGCCTGGTCGCGCAGCAGCGTGGCCACGCCCCGGCCCACCGTCCCCAGGCCGATCATGCCGATGCCCACCGCCTTGGTGCTCACGCTTCCGCCTCCCTGGGCCGCAAAAGCAGGGCAGCATACCACCAGCCCGGCCCGGCAGCCACCGGCCGGCTACACCTGCTCTGCCGAGCCGAATAGAATAACGCCATGAGCCAGTCCCCGCAGCCCCCAGCCCCGGAAGCCGACCTGATCCTGCCGCTGTGCGCGATCTTCCGCCGATTCCTCAAGCGCAAGGGCCTCAAGTTCACTACCGAGCGGGCGATGATCCTCAACGCGGTGCTCAACAAGGCCGGTGTTTTTGAGGCGGAGGAGCTTTTCGAGGAGATGCGCGCCGCTTCGCACCGCGTGAGCAAGGCGACGATCTACCGCACGCTCAAGCACCTGCGCGAGGCCAACATCATCAGCGAGGTGCTCATCGACTCCCGCCACGCCCACTATCAACTGAGCTTCGGGCGGGAGGACAAGGGGCTTTTGGTTTGCCTGGAGACGAACCAGATCATCGAATTTGCTGCGCCCGAGCTGGCGAAGCTGCGCGACCGCATCTGCCAGGAACACGGCTTTGAGCCGGTGAGCTTCCGGTTCGTCGTCTACGGCGTGTCGCCCGAGGCACGGCGGCAAGAACAGGCTGAGGACGAAACCGACACCGACACGCCTTCGCTGACGGATTAATACGCGGGCCGCCGGCTGGCTG
>DASVCG010000042.1:0-4958 GCA_036381755.1 Phycisphaeraceae bacterium
GTGTCGTCGGGCAGCTTGCCGCGGGGGTTCTGCCTGCGGTCGTTGTACGTCGTCATCCGGGCCGAGGGCACCGCGATCGCGTCATAATTGAACGTGAACGGCGGGCATTGGGCGTTGATGCTGGGCTTGCCCCCCGGCCCGATCGCC
Organism: Phycisphaeraceae bacterium; assembly: GCA_036381755.1. GTDB lineage: Bacteria > Planctomycetota > Phycisphaerae > Phycisphaerales > Phycisphaeraceae > DASVCG01. The sequence goes on from DASVCG010000042.1 coordinate 148, forward strand.
GCCGAGCCCACGCAGTAAAACAGGTGCGCGTGGCTGCGATTGAACTTGATTTTGCACCGCTGGCCGAACGTGTAGTGCCAGATGATCCAGTTGCGAAACAGCAGCCGACCCTGGCGCTCCAGCGCCTTTAAGTGCAGCCGTGCCTCCGCGGCATACTCATCGCCGATCAGGATGTAGAACGAGCCCGACGGCTTGAGCAGCCGGGCGCAGGCGTCGATCCACTGATACGTCCAGGCGATATAGTCCTCGTCGGATCGGCGGTCCTGGTAGTGGTCGTAGGTGTAGCCAATGTTGTAAGGCGGGTCGGCGAAGATGAGGTCCACGCTGTCAGCAGGCCAGCCGGCCATGAGCTTGAGGCAATCGCCCACGTGGATGGTGTTCCGCTCCATGGCGCAGCAAGGGTGCTGTTTGACCATGTGAGGCAGTATAGCGCCATGCCACAAAAGCACAATACCTAAGGCCTAGCAGGCCAAGGATTTGCGAAAATATTCGCAAGTCCGCGCCACTGCGCGCTTTACAATAAATCAACGATCAGGATTCTTTCGCCGATTGATTAGGCACCGCAAGATCAGGTCATCAGGTAAACCGGGCGAATCCAACCGTCGCCTAGCAAGATCACAATATTGACTCGCCTCTCGAGGATGCAGCAGCAACTCATCCACCGACCAGGCAGGGTACTGATCCGCCATCAGGTCAACTAACAAATCTTGCACTTTTTCCAATGGCGTATCACAACTGTTGGCAGCCAAGCGATCTTCGAGGCGATGCATTTTGACCTCCGGAAGTGATGTAGATGTAAGTGAACAGAAGAGAGGAAGCCGGCACCATTATACCGCCTCCACCCTAGCGCCAGAGCGAGGGGGAGTGAGCGCGGAAAAAAGGCAAGTCGTCAAAGGGACGGCGCGTGACCTTATCCACATTTCATGGCCGCGCAGGAGCGCACGTGCTATCGCGCCAGCTCGCGCCATAGGGCAGGTTCGCGTGAGGCGAGGTAGCCGATCGCCGCGACGTGGTCGCCCTGGATTGAGGCGCGGTAGTCATACAACGCTTTGGCAGCTCGTGCGAGCGCAGCCTCATTGCGGGCCGACTTGTCCTGGTTGTACGTCTTGTACGCCTTGAGCGTGTCCAGCGTCAGTTCCGCCTGCCGCAGGCCCTTGGCAAGAAACTCCACGCGGGCGGTGGCGAGCGCGTCGCCCTTGGCGGCACGACGGGCGCGCTCCAGCAGATGCCGGCCGCGCTCCATCACCGGAGGCGTGAAGATGAAGTCAGCGATCTGTACCCAGTCCTTGAATGATCCGCCGCCGCCGGTCCGGTCGTAGTAGGCCGAGATGTCCGCCTCGGTCACCGTGCGCGACACCGCGGCCCAATGATCAAAATAAGCCGCAACCTGCGACGAGGCCGGCCCGAACGCCTCGTAGTACTCCTCGAGGATCTCGTCGGATGTCATCTCCGGCCGCTGGATGATGCGCGCCAGGGCGTACATCGTCGGCCCCTGCGTGGCCCACGAGCCGGTGAGCGAGTCGAAGTCCATTGCCACGCTGCCGTGCTCGATGACATAGCGGAAGTCGTCGACCATCGGCTGCACATACCAGATCGGGAAGGCGTGCCCCGCATGCGTGAGGTTCGGCCGAAGCATGACCTGCGCACCGGTGGCGCGCCACCCATCCCAGTGCTCGCGCATCTTCTTGCTGAGCCGCTCAGTGTAAGGGAACCACAGCGGCGGGACGTAGGTGATCAGGATGTGCTCGTTGAGCGTTGTCTGCTTCGGTGCGTTCCAGTAGTCGGCGTACGCAAATCCCGTGACGGTCACGTCCGGGTCGATCTCGGCGGCCTTCTGCTGGATCGTCAGGTAGAACCGGGCGTAGCGATCGGAAAGCGATGGGGCGTCAGCGGCATCGAACCGTCCACTCCACGCGGCGCTGTCGCCCACCACGCCCGTGTGGCCTCGGAAGCGTTCGGCACGGGTGGGGATGACGCCGTGGCCCCAGTAGGGCGACGTGCGGAATCGCGGATCCGGCGCGTCCCAGGCGCGGCAGTTGTCACAGACACACATGCCGGGTGAGTCGTTTTCACCCAGGTTGATGCGCGGCGGTCGGCCGCGTTCTTCCCATTGACTGACAATACGATCATGGAGGGCGGGATTGCTCACGCAGAGCGTGACGCACGAGCCCGAATTATCGCCATCCAATGGCCGCCGGGTGCCGTCAGGCAGGAGATTGAAGTAGTCCGGATGCTCCTCGTGAAACTGCTCCCAATAGCGTTCGAAGCTGTGCTTGGCACGGATATCGTGCGTACCGGCAATGCGGAGACGCTTCTTCCACTGCGCCTGGTCACGGATGAACTGCCGGCCGATCGACGGATCCGGCCAGAGGTCGGGTCGGATGATTGACTTGGCGTTGCGCCAGTCGGTCCACGCCAGGCGCGGGCTTTCCTGCTGATCCCACCGATCAACGTAGATGTCAGATTGCGACGGAACGTGTGTCCCCAGCGGTCCCGGCCAGAGCCAGCGGACGCCCAAGTGACGTTCAAGGAATTCGTACACGGCGAAGAGTGTGCCGCTGCGTGTCTGCACAGCCAGCGGGTCGCCTTTGTCATCGTGCCCGACCATGAACAGTCGGCCGTCCATCAGCCGGATCACGAACGCGTTGGGTTCTAGCGCATCGGCCGACACACCAGCCGCGCGGGACGCCTCGGTTTCGCCGAGATAGATCAGCTCGGGGCCGTCCGGCGCGTCGGACTCGCGCACGATCGGCAGTTCAGCCCCGCTGGCGAGCCGGACGTGATCGCGCAACTCTTCCGCAGCGTACTGCACCGCGGGCAGGGGTGCATCTGGGATGACGATCACCGAGCGAGCTTCACCCTGGATGACGATGTCAAAGGCGTGAGCGGTCAACGCGGGCATGATCAGCACGATCATCAACAGGATCAACTGATACCGCCAACTAGGGCGCAGAATCATGGCGTTCTCCTTTGCTAATGCCATGGATCACGGACACTGAATCTTCCATGGTCGATTACAGGCGACCGACGAGCGCTGCGCTGGTGGCGGACGCGTCGTCGAACCAGTGCTGCGGAAGACCGTCGCGCTGCGCTTTCAACAGCCGATCGAACAGGGCGTCAGTGTCGCCAATCGAATTGGCCAGAGGATCCGTGAGCATCGCGCGTCGTAACAGCGACCGGTCGCCATCATGGACGGCGCGAGCCGTGAGTTCGTGGGTGTCGAGCACCTGCTCACAAAGGCTACGGACTCCGCGCGGCATGGGCCCCGTGGCCAGCGGTGTCGGCCCGTCCTGCAGATCGACGCTGCAGTACAACTCCAGGAAGGCGTCGTCGGCCATATTGGGCACCGCGCCTCGATTGAAGGTGTTGACGAAAAACCGTTTGTTAAGACCGGCCCACATCGCCTCCACCAGGTCCGTTGCCGGGTCCGGACCGAACTCCGTATCAAACGACGTGATGTCGGCACGCCCGTCGAGATACTCATCAACGCGTCGCCAGGCATCGTTTGTCCGCGACGTGCGTAGATCAGTATCAAACAGCTTCACCGGTGGAATGGCATCGCGGCGAGCCATGCCGCGACGTTGATAAAATCGCACATACTCCTTGGTGTGACCGACGACCGTCGGCAGCACGCCGAAGACGTCGTACAACTCCACCGCGACGGCATTGTTGAGCCAGGTCTTGGAATAGATGTCGTTATCTTCCGACACATCGCGCAGCTCGTGCGCGGCTTCGGCGCGCATATGCTCGACGATGCGCGGGATCAGGTCCTGCCCATCGTAAGTCGCTTTCAGCAGCCACGTGAAATGGTTTGGACCCGCTGACAGAATTTCCAGTTTGTCGTCATCAGGTACGGCGGCGGCCTCGGCGTATCGTTGGCGGAGATGCCACTGCGCGTCGCACAACGCAAGTGTCTTGAGGTCGGGGAAGAACCGTTTCAGCGCGATGCCGTGCACAGCGGTGGGGTTGATGTAGTTGATGACCCAGGCATCGGGACACAGCTCACGGATATCCTTGCAGGCCGCCTCGATGAGGGGCAGCTCTCGCATGGTACGAAGCACGCCGCCGGGGCCGATCGTGTCGCCGGAGCACATGCGGATGCCAAACTCGGCAGAAAGCTCCACATCGATGCGTCGAAAATGAGTATTGCGGTTGGCGAAGCTGAGGATGACGAAGTCGGCGTCACGCAGCACGTCACGCCGCTCCACGGATGCCTGCAACGCCAACGGCACGTCATGGTGGGCGATCACCATCTCGGCTAGGCGCTTCATCTTGTTCAACCGCGTTGCGTCAGTATCCACCAGCGCCAGCGTCCCGCTGTTCAGGTGCGGCGAATGGACCATCTGCCAGATCGCCTTGCGGCCGAAAAAGAGGCTACCTGCGCCGAGAACAACAACTTTGGGGTGTTTCATCAAGACTGATCGATCTTCTGTAAGAGGCGCTGCTGTGCCATGTTCTGTTCACGATGCGATGGCGAGGCGTCGTTCAGTTACCGAAGAACTGCGCCCACGGCCATTCATTCAGCTTCGCCGGGTTGCTATCGAAGTCCGGGTCCTGCACATTGCCGGCGTGGCCGTCCATGTATGACACGTTGGTCGTATCGCTATGTCGCCACGTCATGTTGCGGGAGACCGGATCGGTATGCTTGCGAAAGTAGACCTCCCAACCCCAACTATGCAAAATTTAACCTACAATTAACTCACATATGCCCCCACCTTGTCGTGCGTCGCCGGAATCGTGTCAATAGGAATTTTCGATACAGTCGTAAAATTGCGATTTTTAAATCGATCTGGCATGGTATGATGGGCCAG
>DASVCG010000043.1:0-2214 GCA_036381755.1 Phycisphaeraceae bacterium
CTGGGCAGCAGCATCAGAAGGGGGCGTGATCGGCTGACCCGTGGGGATGGTGATCAAGCCCACCGACCTGCGGCTGTCGCTGGCCAGACGCGCCGCCTGACGCTGAAGCCGCATCCGCTCAGCAAAATCGTCCATCAGGTACCACTGACGCCAGCTCGTGATCCCCGCGGCCTTGGCCGCTGCGGGGTCCAGCACCCGCCCCGGCAGCGGCTGACCGGTCTCGGGGTCCACCCGCCCCGCGCCGATCGTGACAGGCTTGCCCGTCTCAAAGGCCAGCTTGTAAGCCCGCTCCGTCTCCGTCAGAACGGGAAGCTGAGCATCACCCGCTGCCTCAGCCGGGGCCTGCGGGCTCAGCGGGACCGCCGCATCACCCCCCGCCAGGGGCGCTGCTGGCACGAGGGCCATCTCCAAGGGCAGCACCGATGCTGGGGGCGAAGCGCCCTCCTCGCTGGCAGCGGCAGCGTCACCACCCGCAGCGGGGGACGACGGGGCCGCTCGCCCGCTTCGCGGCGCAGCAGCCATGGCGTGCTCGAGCCACAGCCGATCCTGCTGCTGGGGCATCGTCTCTTGAAGCAGATCGTGGATGCGGGCCAGTTGATCGTCGATCGCCTGCCGCTCCTGCGCCGCCTGGCGGATCTGCTCCAGAAGCGGCTCCAGATCGGGCTGGCCGGCCTGGGCCAACTGGTGGATCTCAGCACGAAGCTGCTCCATCGGCTCCGGGTCGGTCAGTTGCTGGAGGATCGCCTCCAGCAGTTGCGTCGTCTGCGCCTGCTGCTGGGCCAGCCGCTGGTCGGCACCCGCCGAGTCCGTCGGCCCCGCTGCGGGCAACTGGGCCAGCCGATCTTCCAGGTGCTCGAGCTTCTGGAGCATCGCCTCGTAAGCGGCGCTGGCGGACTGCACCTCCTGGCGAACCGCCTCAGCGATCTGCTGGGCGGAGGGCTGCCCCTTCAGGCGGGCCAGCACCTGCTCCATCGCCGCAGCAGCGTCAGCAGGCAGCGCCGCTTGAAGCTCCTCGATGGCAGCGAGCACCCGGTCGCTCGGGTCCGCGGACTTGATCTGCGCCGCCAGGCCGTCGAGCCGCTGGGTCAGCTCATCCCGCTGATCCTGGAGGAGCTGGCGAAGCTGCGCCACCGACGAGGCGTCGACGGGCTGGCCCTGCGCCTGGGCCAGGGCCTTGTCCAGCACGCTGGGCATCTGCGCCACCTGATCAGCCAGCGCCTGCCAGCGCTGGGCGAAGGTTTGCTGCCAGCGGTTCTGGTCGTCCAGATAGGTCTGAAGCTGATCGAGCTTTTGCTGCGTGGCCGCGTCGCTGCGCGCTAGAAGCCCCTGGAGCGGCTCAAGCAGTTGCTGAGCATCAGGTTGCGCTTGCAGCCGGATCAAGATCGCGTCGCGCGCCTGCGCCAGAGCCTGCTCGGACTGGCTCAGCCGCGACTCGATCCGCTGGCGAAGCTCCTCCAGCAGGCGGGTCTGCTCACGCTGAGCCTGCGCCTGGGCGACCAGGGCATCAAGCACCGGCCGGGCACGCTGGGGCTGGTCAACCAGCGCCTCGTGAATCTGCTGAAGCAGCTCGGCATCCGGGGCGCTTTGCACCGCGGCCAGGATCTCTTGGAGCATCGGCTCCAGCTCGCTGGGCTGGCCCGCATCAGCCGCGGAGGCGGCGCCTGGAGAGGTGGACTGCTGCGCGACCCATTGGCGCAATTGCTGCCTCTGCTGGGCAGCGTCGAAGTAGGTGAACAGGTTGACGCCCACCACGATCGCGCCCGCAGCCAGCGCCGCAGCCGTCAGCACCGGCGCCCGCCAGCGAGGCCGCGTCGGCGAGAGGCTCGCGCGGGCCTGCCGCAGCGAGGGGGCATCGCCCAACAGGGCGGCCCGCTCCGCCTGCTCCACCGGCATGCGAGCCAAAACCAGCAGCGTGTTGCCGACCTGCAGCCGATCGCCGTCCTTGAGGACGGTCTTCCGCTCCACGCGCTTCTGGTTGCGGAAGGTGCCGTGGCGCGAGCCCAGGTCCTCCACGTACCACCTGCCGCCTTCGGACCACAGCCGGGCGTGCTGGCGCGAGGCGTTGGAATCGTTGAGCTTGACAGGGTCGCCCTCGCGGCCCACGACGACCGCCTGATCGTCCATCAGCTCGTAGATGCGTCCCTTGTCCGGCCCGCTGGCGACGATGAGGATCAGCACGGCCAGCTCCCTTCTTTCTCCCGCATGGCGCGGAGG
>DASVCG010000044.1:0-8107 GCA_036381755.1 Phycisphaeraceae bacterium
CCGCTGGTCCCCACCCGCGCCGCCACCGTCGGGCCCGTCGAAACCTGGAAGGCCCAGCGCGTCAGCATCTGGCACGCTGGCAATCACGACAACCCCTTCGGCATCCGGCTCACCGCTTTGATGATCTCCAAGCGGATCGTGGACACCAGCGTGCCCATGAGCCTGCTGGCCGATCACCCCAACGTCACCTTCAGCTATTACCGCCACGGCATCGGCGCCGTCGAAACAGAGATGCACTGAGCCGCCCGCGCAGTCCGTGATCGCCAAGCGCTCCCTCCGCCTGCCGCGGGGCGTCTGCCTTCGCATCCGTTGTGCCTGCGCGCCCAAAGCCTACAATGCCCCGCGAACGCTTGCTCACAGGACCAGGACATGGCATGGATTTATCTGATCATCGCAGGGTTGCTCGAGATCGGCTGGGCCATCGGCATCAAGTACGCCAAGGGCTGGACGCGCCCGATCCCCAGCGTTCTGACGATCGCGGCCATGATCGTCAGCTTTTACCTCCTGGCCCAAGCAGTTCGGACGCTGCCCATCGGCACCGGCTACGCCATCTGGACCGGCATCGGCGCTGCGGGCGCTGCGATCGCCGGCATGATCCTGTTCAAGGAGCCTGCCACCGCGGGACGCTTGATCTGCATCGCCCTGATCCTCGCTGGCATCGTGGGTTTGAGGATCACCTCGCCGGATTAAAAACCCGCGCGAAGGCGAAGAAAACCCGAGGAGAGGTTCGTCCAGCCGGTCCAGCCAGTCCGTCATCGCAGCCAAGATGCGGCGCAGCGGATGGATTCCCGCCCCGTCCGATGCGATTCGCGCAGCGAGCGGGGGGAGCCCGGTTGCAATCAAGGAGCATCCGCGACGGGCTGCTGGCCCAGCGATTCTTCCGATGCTGCTGCCTGCGCCGCTGCGCCGGACTGAATGCCCCATGCCTCGCGCTGACTCCGCCTGCCGGCGATCACCATGACCAGGCCGACGCTGACCATGCAGCCTGCGATGAACAGGATGCTCCATCGCCCGCTGCTGTCGTTGGGCAGCAGAAGAAGCAGCGCAACGAACCCGGCAATGGCGATCATGAATCCACCGATGATGGCGAGCTGCCGCTGATCGTTGGGCTTACCCACCTCTTTGTCGAAATCGACGGGCGTGCGCATCCGGATGAAGAAGGCGTCGACCATCTGGCGATAGGCCGCGGCGCTATAAGCCCAAAACGGCATAGTCAGCACGAAGCCGGCTGATCCCGCGACCAGATTCACCAGAACCTTCTGCTGAAACGTCCATGGCGTCGGCCAGCACGCCGCCAGCAGCGACCCGGCCCAGCCCAGCCCGATCGACACCAGGGCGGACCACCACGGGACGCGGCGGATAAACAGGCACAGGAGCATCGGCACCGCCAGCGGCAGCCCAAGCATGGAGGCCAGGTTCAGCATGATGTCGAACATGCCCATGCCCGAGGCACGCGAGAAATAAAGCGCCGACGCGATGATGAGCAGGCCGAAGATGAGCGTGAACAACTGGCTCATACGGAACTGCGCCCGCTCATCCGCCATCGGGCGTCCCAGAAACCGACAGATGAGGGGGTAGATGTCGCGGACGAACACCGCGGCGTTGCGGTTGAGCCCTGTGTCGAGAGAGCTCATCGTCGCGGCGAACATCGCCACGACCATCAGCCCCACCAGCCCCTGCGGCAGCAGTTGAACACTGGCGATGGCGAAGGCGGCCTCCGCGGGCTTGTTCAACGCTGTCGCCAGGGTCTGCTCCTCGTAGAGCAGCCGGGCGGCCATCGGCGGGATGAACCAGAACAGCGCCCCCACCGACATCATCACGAAGGCCAGCGCCGCTCCCTTGCGGGCGTCGCGCCCGTCCTTGACGGCGAAGTAACGCGCCGCTGAATTCAGCGTGTTGTGCGTCCAGACCTGCTGCACCACCATCGCCAGCGCCCAAGCGAGGGTGAACGCCCCCATGGGAAACTCGCCGGGCTGGTGAATGATCGCGAAATCATCGCGCAACCCGCGCTGCGCCACCATCTCGATGAACCCGTCAACCCCACCCACCGCCCGCAGGCACAAGAACGTGATGAGCACCGTCATGGGCATCATGATCATGCCCTGGATGAAGTCGGTGGCCATCACAGCCCAACTACCCCCCGTGAACGAGTAGAACATGACCACCAGGCCCAGCACGATGATCACCACGTCGACGTCATAGCCGAAAACCGACGCGCTGAAAATCGCCAGCGCCCAAAGCGTCATCCCCGAGTAAAGGACGTTCAGCAGGACGCCGCTGACCGCGTAAACCTGCTGCGTCAAGGCGCCGAAGCGGAGGCGGATCACCTCCGGCACGGTGATCGCGCGGAGCTGCCGAAACCACGCCGCCAGAAAAAGGACATTAACCAGGTAGCCCAGGGCGTTACCGATGTAGATGATCGACACGCTCCAGCCCGCCTCGAACGCCACGCCCGCTGCGCCGGTGAACGTGTAGGCGCTGATGCCGCTCATGAACGCGCTCATCCCCACCAGCCACCAGGTCCCGCGGCAGCCGTTGCGAAAATAGTCGCTGACGTTGTGATTGAATCGGCGGAAGGCGAACCCGACCGCCAGCAGGAACAACAGGTAGCAGCCGATCACCGTGTACTCGATGAGGTGGTTCACGCTCAGCTCCCGGCTTCAAGAGGTTCGCCGGCCCGCTTTGGCGCGGGGCCTTCAGACCACGGCCACGCAGTCGCCCGCCGCGACGGGCGGCATCCACGCATCGGCCTGTGCATGGCAGGCGTCGAGCACCCGCATCTGGCGCTGCACCTGCTGCGGCGCGACCACCAGGGGCGCACCGCGGCGCAGGCTGTCGTACAGGCACTCGTAGAACCGCTGGTGCGTCCACTGGACCGACGCCTGATCGGGGGGCGCTTCCCAGGCCCCGTCGCGCCACCTCGGCGTCTCACGGTTGTAGGACCGGTCCGGCGCAGGCCCCCGCTCCACCTGGCGTGCCGGCAAGTGCGAGAAGTCGGCGATGCGCCACTTGAGGCGGTGAAACCCGCCGCGGAGCGTGCCGCGCGTGCCCATCACCAGCCAGCTCTCCTGCGGCAGGCAGCAGGCGCTGGTCAGCTCCATCTGCACCAGCGGCAGCCCAGGCGATCCGGGCACACGGAGCAGGACCACGCAGTGATCCTCAGCATCTCCCAGCGTCAGTGCACGATCCACATGGCAGAACACCTCCAGCGGCTTGTCGGGAAGGAACGACAGGAGCTGGTCCAGGAAGTGCGGCCCGGCGTTGTTGAGCATGCCGCCGCCGAACGCTTTGAGCGTCTGCCAATCCCACCGCCGCGCAAAACCATGCATCACGAACCGCACCTGGATGATCCGCCCCAGCTCCCCCGACTCCACCAGCTCGCGCACCTTGAGAAAGTGAAGGTCGAAGCGCCGATTGTGGAAGGCGGTCAGGACGCGTCCCGTCCGCTTCGCAACCGCGATCATGGCATCGGCCTCATCCGAGGACATCGCCATCGGCTTCTCGCACAGCACGTGCTTACCCGCCTCCATCGCGGCAATGGCGTGCTGCGCGTGCAGATGGCTGGGCGTGGCGACCACGATCAGTTCCGCCTCGGTGTGCGGGAGCATTGCCTCCACCTCGGTGTAAGCGTGGCAGCCGAAGCGGGCCTGAGCCTCCGCCCGCCGGTGCGGGTCGACTTCAGCGACCGCGACCAGTCGGAAACGTTCAGACAGGCGCGCGATCGTTTCCGCATGAATGCCCCAGCCGCTGCGCCCCAGCCCCACCACGCCGACGCGAATCGGGCCGGCCGGGCTCGTATCGCTGCCGCCGGCCCTATCGATTGAATCCATCATGCACATCAACCTTTCCTGTAAGTCTTACGCGCTAATCTCATGCGCTCTCCGGGCGCTGCTGATCCGCTCTGCAGCGCCGTCACGTCACGGCTCCGTCGTCGGCGGCCTAAGCCACCGATCCAGAAAGTCGTAAGCCATCTTGCGGATTGGCTCCGGGAAATCATGGTCCCCCGTCCCGATCACCGACACGAACCGCTCTTCCACTCCCAGCCACGCGTACAGCCGATGCAGATCCAGCATCGCCTGGGCGATGGACTCCCAGTGCGGAAAGATATGATCGCTCTGCGCGCTGTAGAAAAACATCGGCCGCGGCGCCGACAGCGCCACGATCTCGTGGAACTCGAACGGCACACGATCCTGCGCCAAGTCGTCTGAGATCCTGGGCAGGTGCGTGTACCAGTCTCTGATGCCCCAGTGGCCGGGGTCCGGGTTCCCCGTGAACGGGCAGAATCCGCAACTGCTGACGACCACGCGCACGCGCTCATCGAGCGATGCGAGGAAATAGGCGTTGTAGCCGCCGAACGAATGACCGATCGCGCCGATGCGGTTCGGATCGACCAGCTCGTGCTGAACGAGCAGGTCAACCCCCTGCATGTGGTCGATGATGTTCTTCCCGACGGTCGACCATGTCGGGTGCTGCTTGTAGAACGGCTCGCTGCGAAACGCCTCGTAACCTTTGAAAACGCGATCGCCCGCGGTCATCGCATCCGGTGCGAGCACAATATAGCCGCGCGAAACCAGCTCGTAGCCGTACATCCGGTTCTTGCGGCCCTGGGCGGTGGCGACCACGTCCTTGCCATCCGCATGGGTTGGATGCAGCGCCAGCACGGCTGGATAGCGCCGGCCGCCAGCCAGCGCCTCGCGCGGAATGAGCAGGTAGGCAAAGACCTTGTCGCCATCAACAGTCGGGTAGACGATCCTCTGGCGGATGTGGTCGCTGAGCTCGTGCTCCTCGAGGATTTCATACCGCACGGGCACGCGGTCCGGCAGGCCCCCGATGTAGTCCAGCCATACCCGCCGAATCGCCTCCCGCTTGGCCTCCCACGCCTGGCGCGACTCGATCCCCGCCAGCAGGGGCGGGATGCCCTTGGCATGAAGCTCGGAAAGCGCGTAAGGCGGATGCGTCACCTCATCGCGCGCCTGCCCGTTCGCAGCAGCACCGCTGAGCAGGATCGCTTCAACCATCGTCAGAGCAACCATGACTCTGCAACCACGGCCTTGCCACACGTTTGCGTTTCCCTTGCCCTCTGGTGAACTGACAGACACCTGCCCGGCAATCTACGCCTGAAGCGCTACACTCATCACCAGCCGCCACGCCAAAAGCTCGCCATGGAGTCGTTGGTGGCGTCGCTGTCCCTGAGCGGTTCGTACGCTTCCCACAAAGCAGCCTCGCTCATGGACGTCACGTGCCCGTCGTGGAAGAGCTGATTGCCCGCACGCGCGTGCGGGATCATGCCCTGCCCCCGGCCCGGATTCCACCCGAAATAGAACCGAAAGGCGGAGGTCGTTTCCCATCGCGCCCCTTCGGTAAGGAGCATCCCCTCGCTGGGCCGAGGCAGCCCATCGAGCCGCCAGGTGTAAGCGGACAGGCTGCCGCCCTTGTTGACGGCATAGACCAGGTGCGCGCTAGCAGCGCTCCCCAGGAACAAATACTGGCGATTCATGCTGTAGGCGTAGCTCTCTTCGGGCATCACCGCGTCGGGGTCGATGAACGCCAGCTCGCCACCAGCGGTCGTGGGGCAGCGGTAAACGTTGGCCTCGCTAAGGAACTGAACCGAAGGCCAGCCGCCGATGAAAATACGGAACTTGTCAAAGCCGGTGTAGCCCGGCACGTCGCCCACGTATGGCAGGATACGCTCTTCCCACAACTGCGGCAGCGGCCACGCTGAAGGGATGGTGTACGGCGCGGGAACCATGTACGGGTGGTCGTTGGCGTAGGCATGGATCGCCAAACCAAGCTGCTTCAGATTGCTCATGCACTGCATCGACCTGGCCGTCTCCCGCGCTGCCTGAAGCGACGGCAACAGGATTGAGATCAGTAGCGCAATAATCGATATGACCACAAGCAATTCAATGAGAGTGAACGCGGACCCACAGGCTCTGCGACGCGCAGGACGAAGAAACATGGCGGCCTCCTTGGCGTAGAGAATACGACGTGATCGTTTAGCAAAGCGCACAGCCGACACAGGAACCGTCTCGGATGGGCACTTCATCTTGGCAACCCCCGCGATGAAACAGGCGGTCATGGCCCAGGTCACCTCCCCTTTAATAGACCCGCGACTTTGCCTGATACATGACGCCGACTCGCACCACCGACCCGCCCTCCCCGATACCGAATGAATACTATAACGTTTGAGGAGCCGACTGCGAAAGGTCATGAGCGGCCAACACCGCATATCTCGGACCTTTATGTGGATTGTTTGACGCTTTGACTCACGCAGACGACAGCCGGTGGCTCTTTCCCCACCGGCCCGACTCGCGAACGGTCAGGCTTGGGCGAAACGTCCGCTCGACTCCCGGCTCGGCTTTCCCCTCCAGCAGATCGATCAGCAGATCCGCTGCTGCTTCCCCCGCCTCCTTGACGGATGGGTCCACGGTCGTCAGCGTCGGGGAGAAGTATCGCCCCAGGGGGCCGCTGTGGTAGCTCACCACCGCCACGTCCCGCCCGATCGCTAGCCCTTTCTCCGTCAGCGCTTGCACGCCGGCGACCGTCAGCATGCCCCCGACGCCCAGCAACGCCTCCGGCCGCGGCGTGCCCGGCTCGCTCAGCGCTTGCTGGATAAGGCGGTAACCCTGGTCCGCCCAATCGTCCTGATCCTCAACCACCCAAAATAGACGCGGCTGAGGCGCCCCCGCTGTAGCAGCCGCCAACTGGTAACCGCGAACCCGGTCGATGAAAGGGTAACGCTGATTCCCAGCCAGCGCCCACACCTCCTTCACCCCCTGCTGATACACGTGATCCGCGGCAAGCCGGCCGCCCGTGACCTCATCCGTCAGCACGTGGCTCACACGAGGGTCCTCGATCCTCCATTCGATCGAAACCACTCGCACGCCCCGATCGAGCCAGCACTTCAGCGAATCCCTGCACAAGCGGTCAGCAGCGGAGCCCACCACCGCCAGCCCGACAGCGCCCTGCGGCCCGAGGATAGCATCACTGCTGCCTATCGAGTCGGGCTGATCCAACAGCGCGCTAAGGAGAACGTGGTAGCCCCGCTGGGCGGCGCGGCGGACAAACGCCTCCGCTGTGCCGGACGAATGCAGGTCATGGAACTGCTGGACGCAGATCATCAACAGATTGGATGCCGACCGGCGAAGCTGGGAGGCGAAGAAGTTGGGCTGATACTTGAGCCCCCGAACCGCTGCGAGCACCCGCTCCTCGGTCGTCCGGGCGATCTTCCTCTCGCGTGCCTTCCCGTTGAGCACCACGCTCACCGTCGACGGGCTCAGGCCGGTCTTCTTGGCGATCACCGCCAGGGTCACAGGATTGGGCGACGAGCGGGCAGCCATCACGGGCCGAGCCTCCCTGAAGCACGCCTCAAACGTTGTAGCAATGGCGATTTTAACGAAACGGCCCCTGGCGTGTCAAGACATCCTTAAGCCGATTCTTTCCATTTTCCCGCATTGGGAAGCCGGGCCGCTCAAAACCGCCGCTCGCCGGCGAGCAACCACATAAAGGGCATCCCCTCCTGTGAAATCCGAGCTATCCAAAGCGATCCAACGCTCTGACAAATGCGCCATCGCCCTCCTCATGCTGACGGATCACGACCAGCGACACCGCAGCATAGAACGCCAAGAGGCTTCCTCTACAACAAACCAGCGGTCAGCCTTCCATCATGAACACTTCTCATGATTCTCTTGCCACAAACGTTTGAGATATTTAATCTCCTGATAAGCGACTCGCGCAATCCCTTAGCTCGTTTCGGCATCATCACCTTGTCGTGCGTCCCAGTTAGCCCGGAGAATTCTCATGTCCCGCAGCATCATTTTTTCTTTGATCGTGGCGTTGTGCCCCCTCAGCACCAGCGCAGCGGAAGCCCTCTCTCCCGCCGAGCTGGATTTTCAGAATCTTCAGATGCCGATCTCCGCCTCATCGCTTGGCCTGTTCACTGGACCCGATCAGATGGGGCGCCTCAACGACGTCTATTGGGTGGAGCGGGCCGATGAAAACGATGGCTGGTTGCTGCGCCGCTATCAGACGCACGACCAGACGCTGCGGTCCTATGCGATCCCCGCGTCAGTCGGCCTGCCGCGGGACTACACGATCAGTCGAGAGG
>DASVCG010000045.1:0-3316 GCA_036381755.1 Phycisphaeraceae bacterium
GCTGATCGTGTCGCTGCTCATCGGCATCGCCTGGTCGTTCGGCTTCCTGACGCTGACGATCGGCCACCTCCAGGTGATCAGCGTGGTTTTCGTGACGATGCTGCTGGGGTTAGGCGTGGCGTTCGGCATCCACATCGCGTCGCGCTACGAGCTGATCCGCCACCGCTACCCGGACACGTTCGAAGGGTTCCGCGAGGCGCTGGCGGACACGCTGATCACGATCGGCCCGGGCATTGTCACCGGGGCGGTCACCACCGCTGCGGCCTTTTGCACCACGATGCTGACCGATTTTCGCGGCGTGGCGGAGATGGGGGCGATCGCCGGGGCGGGCATCCTCCTGTGCCTGATCGCCATGACCAGCGTCTTCCCCGCGCTGTTGCGGATCTTCAAGCCCAACCACAAGCACCTGGTGCGCATGGAGCACCGCTTCATCCACATCTTCGAGGAACGGTGGGTTATGCCTTTTGCGCACCACCCGCGGTGGACGCTGGCCGGCACGATGGTCGTCGCGGGGCTGTCGCTGGCGGCGATCACGCAGATGCGGTTCGACTACAACCTGCTGGAACTGTTGCCCACCGGCGTCGACAGCGTGGAGTGGTACCGGCGGATCGAGGCCCAGGGCGAACAGTCGGTGTGGTCGAGCGTCAGCATCGCCCCAAGCCTCGAGGAGGCCCGCGAGCGCGCGCAGCGGTTCAGGGCGCTGGGCACGGTGGGGATGGTCCGGGGCATCGGCGAGCTGTTCCCCGAGGATGAGCCTGAAAAGCTGGCCGCGATGGCCCCGGTGCGTGCTGGGCTGGCTGATGCGCTGGAACAGGCACTGGCGGAAGAAGCGCCTGCCACCCAGACCGCTGGGCCCGCGACCCAGCCGGACCTGGTGACGCAACTGACCGGCCTGCGGCTCTTGTTTGGGCTGGTGCGGGGGCAGATCCCCCCGGAGCTTGGGCCTCAACTGGCGTCGCTGGAGCAATCGCTGGATCGGTTCCTGCAAGCCGCAGCGGCGCTAGCGCCCGATGAGCGTGCGGCGCGGCTCCAGGCGCTTCAGCGCGACTACCAGACCTGGCGGCGGGAGGTGGCGCGACAGATCGCGGGCATGCTGGACCCATCCCCGCTGCAGCCGAACGATCTGCCGCCCAGGCTGCTGTCGCCCTATATCGCCACGGATGAAAATGGCCAGACGCTCTATGCGCTGGAGATTCACCCGGCCCTGCCCGCGGGCGTCGAGGATGTGCTGGACCCGCGGTTCCTGGGGCGGTTCATCCAGGAGCTCAAGCGCGTGGACCCGGCCATCACCGGCGTGGTGGTGCAGATCTATGAATCGGGCGAGCTGATCTGGAAGTCTTACCTCCAGGCGGGCATCTACGCGCTGATCGCGGTGTTCGTGCTGGTCTGGTTCGACTTCCAGTCGCTGCGCGATGCGCTGTTGAGCCTGGCGCCGGTGGCCGCGGGGTTCGCGGTGACTTTCGCGGTGATGTACCTGGTGGGCATGCAGATCAATCCCGCCAACATCGTCGTGCTGCCGTTGATGTTCGGCATCGGCGTGGACGCGGGCGTGCACATCCTGCACCGCTACCGCCAGGACCCCACGCACCGCCCCCTGGGCCTGACCGCGGGCACCGGCAAGGGCATCACCCTCACCAGCTACACGACGATGGTGGGATTCGGCTCTTTGCTGATCGCTCACCACCGCGGCATCGCGGGCCTGGGCTTTGTGCTGATGACGGGCATCGGCCTGACCCTGCTGGCCTGCTGGACGCTCATGCCCGCCTGGCTGGAGCTGCGCGCCGCCCGAACCCCCTCGGCCCAGGCGGCGGCCCAACGCGGCACAAGTCATAGCTAAACCGCAGGTTACGCGGTTATTGCTTGTCGGCGCAGCCAGAGGCATGCTTCGGACCCCCTTCATTCATGTGCAATCATGCATCATGCCGGTCTCAGCCCGGTGATTTCTGGAGCCGCATGCCCCGCGCTGCCAGCGGCTCCCTGGGCCTGCATCAGATGATTTTCCGCCCGCTGCGGCTTGGGTCAAAAGCGGTTGACAATACAGCGACGACCTGATATCCAACGAGTTACGTTAACTGGGGGGCCGATCAGTGTGGCGGTCGGCTCACATCTGGTTTTGTGCATGATCTCCGCTGGGGAGGCACTGATGCGAAGATTCAATGTCGATGGGGCACGGGGGCTGTCGTGTGTGGTCGTTGCGCTCCTGAGCTGCACAGCCGGGTTCGTCCAGGCTGGGACCATCAAGAGCGAGGAGTACGACTACTGGCATCTTCAGAAGGCCGAAGAGAGCGAATACGAAGCGGTCGGCCGCTTGCGGATGGTTTCGACGGACGGCAGCCGTTTCATCGGCTCGGGCACGCTGATCGGCCGGCGGTGGGTCCTCACCGCTGCCCACTGCGTGGCGGGCATGAAGAGCATCAAGTTCACCGTCGGCGGTGAAACATACAAAGGCAAAAACTGGTTCTCCCACACCCGCTATGACACTACCCAGGTGCCGGGCGACGGCTTTGACATCGCCCTGGTTCAACTGGAAAAGCCGGTTCCCAAAGGGATCAGTCCGGCCAAGCTCGCCCTCCACCATCCCAGCGAGGGAGACAAGATCACTATTGTCGGCTACGGCTCCACCGGCACGGGCCTCACGGGCAACGTCCTTCCTGCTGGCACGAAGCGCGCCGGCGACAACATCCTCGATCAGTATTACCAGCGTAACAGGTACAACAGGCGGATCCTCCAATACGACTTCGACTGGGATCCTTTCGCCTTCGGCGGCTTGGCTGCGGACGATTTCCTGCCGGCTGACAGCCCCGACGACTTTGCGCTGGCGCTGGAGTACTGCGCCGCCCAGGGCGACAGCGGCGGAGCCCTGTTCCAGGCCGGCCGGGTGGTGGGCATTACATCATTCGGCACGAGCGGTTCTTTCTTCGGCACCCACGCCGGCTCGGTCAATGTCGCCGTCTTCCGCAAGTGGATCAACCAGGTCAAGCGGAAAGTCGTGCGCGGCAAGAGCCTGGACGGGCTGGCTGACCGCGGCAGCGCCAGGAACCCCCTGCCCGACCTGGCTCTGATCGGCGGTTCAACGACCGTCGGTAGCGAGGAGCTCTATCACTTCCTGTATCGGATTAACGCCATCCCCGAGCCCACGAGCCTGGCCCTGCTGAGCCTGGGCGCGCTGGGCCTGCTCCGCCGGCGTCGGCAGGTGGCCTGAACCACCGCTGATCCGGGTAACATCGCTTCCCGCTGCCGGCCGATCGCTCCGATCGGCCGGTTTTTTTGCGCAATAGCGTCGCTCGCGCTCTGACCGGGCGGCCTGCGCTTCTCA
>DASVCG010000046.1:0-2218 GCA_036381755.1 Phycisphaeraceae bacterium
ACCTTCAACAGCTACGGCATCGAGGTGGTCTCGGGCATCATCCTGGGCCTGGACACCGACACACCCCGGACCGCGGACCACCTTTTGCGATTCATCGAGGAATCGGGCATCCCGATGCTGACGATCAACCTGCTTTATGCCCTGCCCAAGACGCGGCTGTACGAGCGGCTACAGGCTGAGGGCCGGCTCATCGGCCGACCTGATGATGAATCCAACGTGCTTTTCAAGATGCCCCAGGAGCAGGTCAAGGGGATGTGGCGGCGGTGCATCGCCCAGGCGTACGAGCCCGAGGCGCTGTTCGAGCGGTTCGCCCGGCAGATCCGCCAGACGTACCCCCATCGCCTCGGCCCCAAAGGGCAGCGGGTCCGCCTGCGCGACCTGGCTTACGCCTTGAGGGTGCTGACGCGGATCGCGTGGCGCGTGGGCGTTCGTGCGGATTACCGCGGGCCTTTCTGGCGGACCGTCCGGCCGTTGCTGCGGCAGGGGCGTCTGGAGGAATTGATCCACATCGGCCTGGTGAGCCATCACCTGATTCGGTTTACGCGGGCGTCGCTGGCGGGGCAGGCTGAGGCGTGTTTTTACGCGGATCCCGGCCGGGCGCAGCCGCGGGCGGCTGGGGCGGCGCCTGTCGTGCCGCTGACCATCACCCCATCTTCCGGGTAGGGCCCCCGGGTAGGCCCCCGGACAAGACGCTGCTTCGGGCGGCGTTTGGCTGGGCGGGCGAATCCAAAATCAATCGACTCATCGCACGAGCCAGCGGCGCAGGCGTTACACTGTCGGCCTGACCGCTTCTGCGGCGTGGCGGGCTGGCGCCACACGCTGACATGGACGCATCACCGCGCATGACCTGGTGGCAGGCGATCATCCTGGGCATTGTGGAAGGGCTCACCGAGTATTTGCCGGTGAGCTCCACCGGCCACTTGATCCTGACCCAGCGGCTGATGGGCATCCCCGATAACCATGCTTCCAGCGCGTATGCCATCTGCATCCAGGCGGGCGCGATCGCCGCGGTGGTGGGGCTTTATCGCCAGCGGGCGGCGCAGATCGCCCGCGGCCTGGTCGGGCGCGACCCTGAGGGCGGGCGGCTGGCGGTGTGCATCGCAGCGGGGTTCTTGCCGGCGGCGGTGATCGGCCTGGCGCTGGATGAGTGGATCAAGGAGCATCTTTTCGGCGGCGAGCGCTGGGGATTGTGGCCGACGGTGGCGGCGTGGTTCGTGGGCGGGGCGGCGATCCTGGCGGTGCACGCCTGGCGCAAGTCGCGCGGCCAGCCGCCGAGGGCGGGGCTGGATCTGCCCGAATTGACCTGGCGGCTGGCCTTGATCATCGGCCTAGCCCAGTGCCTGGCGATGTGGCCGGGCGTCAGCCGAAGCCTGGTCACCATCGTCGGCGGCGTGCTGGTGGGCATGAGCCTGCCCGCTGCGGTGGAGTTCAGCTTCCTCCTGGGCGTGGTCACCCTCACCGCTGCCACCGCCCACGACGCGGTCAAGTACGGCCAGGACATGCTCAACCAGTACAACGCCAGCGGCATCGTGCTGGGATTCGTTTTCGCCTGGCTTTCGGCGGTGCTGGCGGTCAGGTGGATGGTCGCCTACCTCGACCGCCACGGCCTGGCGATTTTCGGCTATTACCGCGTGGCGCTGGCGCTGGTGGTGGCGGCGATGATCCTGGCGGGCTATTTCCATGCCAGCCCGGCGATGTGAGGCTGGATAGGGGGCAGGGGGCAGACGGCAGGGGGCAGACGGCAGGGGCAGGACGATAGAGGGCAGGGGCTGGGGACGGCTTGACCTATGGGGGCGGATCGCCTCTAATACGGGGCTTGCGACGAAGCAGAACCAGAGGGGTTCTGCTCTTCTTTGTCCTGGCGAAGCCGTAGCCGCGGCAGAGCCACAGAGGAGCGTCCCGCCCCCGCCATCGCGGGTTGGATGGGATGAGACGCCCATGGCGAACTATACGGGTCCGAAGGTCAAGCTTTCGCGTCGGGTCGGCGTGCCGATTGCCGACATTCCCAAGCACACCACCAAGCGTCAGCTCAACCCGCCGGGGGTGCACGGTTTCCGCGGCCGTCGGCTGCGCGATTATGGCGTGCGCCTCAATGAGAAGCAGAAGCTGCGCTACCACTACAACGTGCTGGAGCGCCAGTTCCGCCGCTACATGGAAGAGGCCACCCACACCAAGGGCAACACCGGCGAGGTGATGCTCCGGCTGCTCGAGCAGCGGC
>DASVCG010000047.1:0-3541 GCA_036381755.1 Phycisphaeraceae bacterium
ACACTTCTTCCTGTTGAACCGGATTCATCCACGGCTTGACCTGAAAGGCTTAGCCCTTGGCGCGCGAGCATGAAGGCCACCTTTCGCCGGGACTTCGATGAAATCGCCGCCAGCCCGTGCCGGAAACGCTCATCCGGCCATATCACCCGCTTCACCGCGGGCTTCTCCCGACCATCGCTGTGGCCTGTGCTGCAAGTGGAGAACACGCCCGGCTCATAGCCCGCCTCTCGCCCTCGCCCGAAGGCAACCCCCAAGACAACGAATCCGCTGATCGCGTTGCAAAGCATGAAAGCGACCGCGTTTATCGTGCGACGACCAAGTGATGGCCGCCCTGCGCGTGGATGGCTGTTTCGACCGGCTCGCGACGAACAGGCGGCTCGCAGATGCCCCTCGCCTCCAGGGTGAAAAGGGGTTGCTTGGGAAAACTTGAAAAATTTTGTTCCGCTCGTTTTTGAGGCGCTTGTGATTTTGGTGCTGATGTTCACGAGGGTTAAAGCAATCTCGCCGATCGCGGGCCCATGATCGGAGGCGGAATGTGCGAGAATAGTGTTGCAGAGTGGGGCAAAGTGGGGTAGTATCCCAGCCACGAGGTTGGCTCTAGCTTGATCTTCACGGGCACCTATGAGCACACGATTGACAGCAAGCACCGCTTGGCGATCCCGTCCGAGATCCGCGGGCAGATTCAGCGGGAGGCGGGCGTCGGCGAGGGCGATGCGGTCTATCTGTACGTGACGCTGGGTGACGACCAGGCGCTATGCCTGTACACCCCAGGGGGGTTTGAGCAACGGGCGCGGGAGCTGGATGGTTCGGAGCTAGAGCCCGAAGAATTGCTGGCTTACGAGCGGTTGCTGTTCTCGCTGGCCCGGCGAGTGGAGATGGATCGGCAAGGGCGGATTCGCCTGCCCGAGGCCCTGCTCAAGCAGGCCGGGCTGGGATCGGAGGTCGTGCTTCTGGGCGTGAAGGATCACCTGGAAGTGCACGACCGGTCGGCGTGGCAGGGCTACGTGCAGCGGATGCTGCGGGAGCGGCCGCAAATCCTGATGAATCCCCGCCGCGCCATGCGGCGGGCCAAAGCGCCCGCGATGCAGGATGATCGCGGCGGGTCGGCCAAGTGACAAAGCACGTTGGGGGAGGCGGCAAAGGAATGCCGCCAGCCTGGAAACAGGAGCCGGCCCAAACAGATGCGGGTTGCCCTCACCGCAACCCGCACCTGCTCAGCGAGGGTTTGAACGGACTCGCCGCCGCCGCCGTGGGTTGACTGATGCCACCTTGAGCGATTCAGGGATGAACGCTCGGGGCCAGGCGCCAGAAGCATCAGTGATCGGAGGCTTGCGCAAGCTTCCCGCTGCTGGCTAGGTCAATCACCGGGGCGGCCCCTTCGCTGATCACGCCTGGGCACCAGCGCTCGGCCGCATGGCCGAACTGCGTGATTCTATCAAGCCAATCCGCCCAAGGTGCCGATATCTTCAATCAGATTATTGCTGCCGAGTCTGGCGAACCTGCTCTGGTGTCGCGGCGTAAAATAAAACCGTAAGCGGTAGACCGCGCAAGATAGGGGCTATAGTGGTTATAGTTTAACTAGCCAAAGGCCCCTTGCAGCAGGCCGACGACGCAGCAAGCAGCAGTAACCTACAACCGATCTTTCTCCTCCGCCATGCCCCGCGGACGCCCGTCCGGGGGCATGGTTTTTGCGCTAAACCCCCATTTGCGCTAAATCCCCAAGATCACTGACGATACAACTCTACGACCACCGACGATGCAGCCCCACGATCGCTGACGATCCGAATCGCCCCCAGCCAGGCGGTCAGCCGGCCTCTCGCCCCCTACCATGCCCGCATCGCCCGACGCAAATACAATAAAACCTGATTTGTAAGCGGTTTAGAAAAATTATGCAAAATCGCCGGGCGAGAACAGCCCTGATTGTTGACGGGATGGCTTAGACGGCAGACAGCACGGCCGGCCGTCCACCCGGTGAGAGCGTCCACGCGGCCGCACAGCGGCAAAAAAGCCCTGCCCTGGCTGGCAGGCCGCATCAAACCCGGAGGATCTGGGCCGGCTTGTACCGTGCGCCCAGGGCCGCGGCGCTATCCACCTGCATCCACTGCTCCAGCACCGCGGCGTAGATCGAGCGGAAATCCACCTGATGGATCAGGTCGCCCTGGTCGAGCCGGTCGAGGCTGGGGTGATTGCCCAGCAGGCCGGGCCGGATCCGCGGGCCAAAGAGGAACATCGGCCCCGCGGTGCCGTGGTCGGTCCCGCCTGAGGCGTTTTGCTGGACGCGCCTGCCGAACTCGCTGAACGCCAGGCTCAGGACCCGCTGGCTGTGCCCGGAAGCCTCCAGCTCGCGGTAGAAGGCGTGCATGGCCTGGGCGAACTCGCGCAGGAGGCGTTCATGCTGGCCGGCCTGGTTGGCGTGGGTGTCGAAGCCGCCCATGGCCACGTAATAGACGCGGGTGGGCAGCTCCGCACGGATCATGGAGGCGACCATGCGGAGCTGATTGGCCAGCTCGCCCGAAGGGAAGCTGGTGGCGGGCCGGGCCGCGACAGCCTTTCGCACGCGCTGGGAGGCGACCTGGGCGTCGCAGGCGGTGCGGAAGACGAACGCCGCCGGGTCGTGCTCTTCATCGCCCGCGGGGCCTGCCTGGTGCAGGGCGTCGTAGGCGGCGTCGAGGGCTGGGTGCAGGTCTCGGCCGATCCAGCGGAACAGGTCCGCACGCTCGAAGGCCACCGGCCGAACCTTCCGGCCCTGGGCCGCCAGCGGGGCCTCAGCACCCAGGCAGATGCACTCCATGCCGCTGCGCGGGGTGCCCTTGGCTTGCTCCGCGTCGAGGGCCTGGCCGATCCAGCCGTGGCCGTGGCCGCCCCGGCCGGTCGTGTCGCCGGTGTGCCACACGTCCATGCTGGCAAAATGCGAGCGATTGGGATTGGGGTAGCCCACGCCCTGGACGACCGAGGCCAAGCCTTCCTCCATCATGCTGCGCAGTTGGGCCAGGCTCGGGTGCAGGCCGATGCCCCGGCCCCGATCCACGGGCAGCACGCTTTTTTCCGGCAGGGCCAGTTGCGGGCGGGCGCGGTAGTAGGCCGGCTCGCCAAAGGGAATGACCGTGTTGAGCCCGTCATTGCCGCCTGAGAGCTGGACCACGACCAGAACGCGATCCTCAGGCACGCCGGGCCGGCTGGCGGTCCGCATGGTGGTGTCCGCCAGGGCCGCTGCGGACCGCGACAGGAACGTGGGCACGCTGGTGACCGTGGACACCATCGCCAGCGTGGAGGTCAGGAATTCGCGGCGGGTGAAGGCTGGGGGCTCGCTCATGGCTGGCTCCATGGCTTCAGGAATGGCTCGAGGACGCGAGGATGCACCGCGTCCCAGCAGCGGCTGGGGGGCTCAACGCAACGCTCAACACAACTGATACTCCGGCATGGCGGTGATCAGCAGCAGAAGCGCCGCGACGCTGTCCGCGGTGACGCCGACCTCACGCTCGCGCATGAACTGGATCAGCGGCTCGCGCCGCGGGGGCGGCGTCTGCACGCCCAGCAGGGC
>DASVCG010000048.1:0-5984 GCA_036381755.1 Phycisphaeraceae bacterium
GAGGATCGTCGAGGATGTCCTGGAGCGTGCCCTGCGCCACGATCCGCCCGCCGTGACGCCCCGGCCCCGGGCCGATGTCGATGATGTGGTCCGCAGCGCGGATGGTGTCCTCATCGTGCTCCACGACGATCACCGTGTTGCCGATGTCCGTCAGATGGCGCAGCGTCTTGATCAGCCGATCGTTGTCCCGCTGGTGCAGGCCGATCGTCGGCTCATCGAGCACGTAGCAGCAGCCCACCAGCCCCGAGCCCACCTGCGTCGCCAGCCGGATGCGCTGGCTCTCGCCGCCCGAGAGCGTGCCCGTGGTCCGGTTAAGGTTCAGGTAGCCCAGCCCCACGCTCATCATGAAGCCCAGGCGGGCCTTGATCTCTTTAAGAATCGGCGCAGCTATCGCGGCCTGCTCGCCCTGGAGCTTGAGCCGATCGAAGAAGTCGATCGCCCGCTCGATCGTCATCGACGCCACGCCGTGAATGTTGACGCGCTCGTGCCCCGGCGCCTCCAGGAACACGTGCAGCGCCTCGTGCCGCAGCCGCGCCCCGTGGCAGGTCTCGCAGGGCGACTCAGACAAATACCCGTGCAGTTGCGTCTTGACCCAGTCGCTGTCGGTCTTCTCCCAGCGGCGCTGGAGGTTGGGGATCACGCCCTCGAAGTAGGCGTCGTACTTGGCCTCGTCGCGCGCCGTGGTGCCGTAGAGCAAGATGCGCTGAATCGCCTTGCCCAGCGATTCAAAGGGCGTATCGGGCTTGACGTTGAAATCCCGGCAGAATCGGCGGATCAGCCGGTTGTACCACATGACCATCTGGTGGCCGCTGCTGCGCCAGGCCTCGATGGCCCCCTGCGACAGGCTCAGGCTGCGATCGGGCACGATCAGGTCCGGGTCGAACTCCAGAATCGTCCCCAGCCCGCCGCAGGATGGGCACGCCCCGTAGGGCGAGTTGAACGAGAACAGCCGCGGCTCAAGCCCCTCCAGGCTGCACTGGGGATGCAAGGGGCAGGCGAACTTTTCGCTATAGAGCTGATCCGTCCAGGCGTCAGCGTCCGCCGCCTTGCGGTCACCGCCCGCCTGCTGGGGCTTCTGCACGCTGATGACCACCAGGCCGTCAGCCAGGCGCAGGCTCAGCTCCACCGCGTCAGCCACGCGCTGCCGCAGCGCGTCAATCCGACCATCGCCCGACGCATCCTCTTCATCCCCCTGTTGCGCGATGACGATGCGGTCGATCACCGCCTCGATGGTGTGCGCCTGATAGCGCTGCTTCTTGGTGGTGAAGGGCGTGCCCGCCTTGGTCTGGGCGATCTGGCACAGGTCCATGACCTGGCCGTCCACGCGGGCGCGGACCAGGCCCTGGCGGATCATCGACTCGAACACCTCCTTATGATGCCCCTTCTTGCCGCGCACCAGAGGCGCCAGCACCATCAGCCGCGTCCCTTCGGGCAGGCTCATCACCTGGTCGATGATCTGCGTGGCCGACTGGCTGCTGATGGGCCGTCCGCAGGTCCGCCCCTTCTCATCCACGTGCCAGCACCTCGGCGTGCCCACCCGCGCGAAAAGCAGCCGCAGGTAGTCGTACACCTCCGTCGTCGTGGCCACGGTCGACCGCGGGTTGTGGCTGGCGGAGCGCTGCTCAATAGCGATCGTCGGCGGCAGGCCCTCGATCGACTCCACGTCCGGCTTCTGAAGCTGCTCCAGAAACTGACGCGCATAGGCCGAGAGGCTCTCGACGTACTTCCGCTGCCCCTCCGCATAAATCGTGTCGAAGGCCAGCGTGCTCTTGCCCGAACCCGACAAGCCCGTAACGACCACGAGCTTGTCGCGCGGGATGTCCACGTCGATGCCGCGGAGGTTGTGCTCGCGCGCTTTGCGGATGGAAATATGCGTCAGGGCCATGGCTTGGGGGATGAACACGTGCCGCGCCGTCCACCAGCCGGGGGACGCGGCAAGATGCTCATCATACGCATAAAACCGACGAAAAGCGCGCCCGCGGCGCAATAAAAAAAAGGCCGGGTCGCACCCACGCGGCCGGCCGGGCGTTGGCGTCTGGATCGGGGCGACGGGCGCCGCCGCCCAGGCCCGTTGGGGAGCTTACTTACAGCGTCGCCGAGGTGTAGGGCAGCAGGCCCATGTAGCGAGCCCGCTTGATGGCCTGGGCCACCAATCGCTGCTCGTGGGCGTCCAGGCCGGTCTTCTTGCGGCCCTGGATCTTGCCGTTGGGCGTCATGTAGCGGCGCAGCTCGTCGGCGTTCTTGTAGTCCACGAACAGCTTGCCGGTGCTGCTGCGGAAGGTGACCTTCGCGCGGGGCGGCGCAGCAAATGTCCTGAATTCAGCCATGTGGGCAACACTCCGTCTTGGGTGGCAGCCCCGGTCGTCAGCCGCCGGGGCGACGGCGGTCGGGCCTAACTACAAACCCATATCCAGCTTAACGGACAGCCCCCTAGTGTAGCCACGCCAGGCCCGCCTGCCAAGCCGGCCGACCCCCCAGACGACGCTACCGCAGCGAGCTGGGCGGCCGATCCCGCCGGCTGATCGCCCATCGCACGCCCCGCCCGCCGCCCTGGGCCTCGATCCGCTTGCGGTAAAGGGGCAGGTACGGCCGCTCGGTCTGCGTGTGGCCCGCCAGCACGATGACAGTGCCCCGCGCCGCGGCCTCCAGCACCTCGTGGTGCCGCATCTCCCCGGTGACGTAGGCGTCCAGCGGGCCGGCCTCCCCCAATAGCGACCCGCCCGCCCCGGCACAAAATCCTATCTTTTTAATCGGCCTTGATTTATCCGCATGGGCCACCTCCAGCCGTGGCACGCCCAGGTGGGCCTTGAGCCGCTGGATGAGGGCCTGGAGCGAGATCGGCCGGTCCAGCGTGACCACCCGCCCCTGCCCCACGCCCTCACCTCCCTGGCTGGGGGGCAATGCCAGGCGGATCAGGTCGAACGCCGGCTCCTCGTAGGGATGGGCCTTCATCAGGGCCGCGACCACTTCCGCCAGCCGCTGAGCGGGGACGATGGTTTCCAACCGTCGCTCGGTCACCCGCTCCAGCCTGCCGCGCTGGCCGATCGTCGGCTGGGTCGTCTGCCCGCCGCGGAAGGTCCCCTCGCCCTCCACGCTGAAGGAGCAGTCGGTGTAGTCGCCGATCCGGCCCGCCCCCGCCTGGCACAAGGCACTCCGCACCGTATCGAGGTGGCTGGGCGGGACGAATGTGACCAATTTATAAGGTCGGCGGCCCTCCGCCGGGGCGATCGGCCGAATGGCCCGAACCGCCCCGCCCTTGGCCAAAGCCCCCTTCTCCGCGGAGCTGACCGCCTCGACCACGCCGGGCAGAACGCTTTCGCACAGCCAGTCGTTGATCCCCCCCGCCGCTGCGTCCAGCGCCGTGTGCGGGCTGTAGATCGCCACGCCCGCCTGTATTGCCTGCCGAATGATCCGCTGCTTGAAGTCCGCGTCCGTCAACGCCGCCAGAGGCTTGAAGATCGGCGGGTGATAGGCCACCACCAGGTCCGCCCGCTGGCGCAACGCCTCCGCCAGGACCGGCTCGGTCAGGTCGATGCACAGCATCGCCCGCCGCACCGGCTGATCCTCCGAGCCCACCTGAAGCCCCACCCGGTCCCAGGGCTCCGCCAGCGACTCGGGCGCCAGCCGCCGCAGAATGGCCAGGATGTCCGCAAGTTTCATAGCCGCAACAGGATACCCGACGCGGGCGGATTCTACAGCCCCCCGCCGGCACATGCCGATGCCTTGTAGGAGAAGCCCAAGAAGAGAAAGCCCAACACCCGACGGGAGATGTGATGATGAGCCGGTCGAATGTCCAAGCCTCAGGCGGGGGCGCGTCGCTGCGTGAGGGTCTGCCCCGCGGGCCGCTGTCGCCTCAGCAGCAGATGGAGGCGCTTCGGCTGGTCCAGGCCCGGGCTGAGCAGCGCGTGAAGCTGGGCATGAAGCTGCTGGAGGCCGCCCAGGCCAGGCTGACAAACCAGCAGGACCTGCTCGACCAGGCCAAGCGGGAGCAGCGGGCGCTCCTGGAGCAGATGCAGCAGGAAATCGCCCAGGACCTTCAATCGCGCGACGAGCGGATCCAGGCGGTGGATGACCGGCTCACCCAGGCCATCGAATCACTGGAGCAGAAGCTTCAGCGGCTTCAGAAAGAGTGGTCCGGCTCGCTGGCGCAGATGGAGGCGATGGTGCAGCGGTCCGAATCGCTGCTGGACCAGACGCGCTACCTGCTGGCCGAGGCGGAGCGCCGCTTCGAAATCGGGCCCGCGCCTGCCAGCAACCTCCAGCTCAAGCCCGCACAGGAGCCCGCTTCCCCCGCCACCGCCTCCCCGTCATCAGCCGGCAACAACAACCCGCCTTCGCCGGAGCGGCTCTACCGCGAGTTCCTCGAATACCTGCGCCGCCAGCCCCCCGCAGCGTAAAGCACGGGAGCCACAGGAGCCAGGGGACAGGTCGCTGCCCAATGCCTCCGCCGGCCTAAACCACGGTGGGCGTGGGCTTGTTCAAGGCACGCTGAAGCTGCTTGACCGCCTGGCGGAGCCGGTGCTCGTTCTCGACCAAAGCCAGCCGCACGTACCCCTCGCCGCGCAGGCCGAAGGCTGCGCCGGGGGTCATGGCCACCTCCGCCTGATCGACCATGGCCAGGCAGAATTCCTCCGTGCTGCCGCGGTACGGGGCCAGATGCTCGGGCTTGACCTTGGCCCAGACGAACATGGTGGCCCGGCAAGGCTCGACCTCCCACCCTAACCGCTGGAGGCCGCGGACCAGCACGTCGCGGCGCTGCTGGTAGATCATCGCCTGACGCTGGACGTGCTCGTCGCCGCTGCGCATGGCGATGATGGCGGCGATCTGCACCGACTGGAAGATGCCGTAGTCGTAGTAGCCCTTAATCGTGGCCAGGGCCTTGATCATCTCCGCGTTGCCTGCACACAGGCCGATGCGCCACCCCGCCATGTTGTAGGGCTTGCTCAGCGTGCTGAACTCCACGCCGTGCTCCTTGGCGCCGTCGGCCTGGAGGTAGCTGGGGGCCTTGTAGCCGTCGAAGCACGTCTCGCCATAAGCGAAGTCGTGCATGACCATGACCTGGTGCTTGCGCGCCAGGCGGACGACCTGGTCAAAGAACGCCGGCTCGACGGTGAGCGTGGTGGGGTTGTGCGGGTAGTTGAGGATGACCACCTTGGGCTTGGGGGTCAGGTCGGTCAGCACGCCATCAATGCGCGACAGGAACGCCTCATCGTTGCCCAGCGGCACGCTGACGACGCTGCCGCCGGCCAGCAGCACAGCATACGTGTGGATCTGGAACGCCGGGTCCGCCACCACCGCGATGTCGCCCGGCCCCATCAGCGCCAGGCACATGTGGCTGAAGCCCTCCTTGGAGCCGATGGTGGCGATCACCTCGGTCTCCGGGTCCAGCTCCACGCCCCACTTTCTCCGGTACTTCAGGGCCATCTCCCGGCGAAGGTTGAAGATGCCCTTGGACACCGAATACCGGCTGTTGCGCGGGTCCAGCACCGCCTCGCGGATCTTGTCCACCACCGGATCGGGCGGGGGATCGGTGGGATTGCCCATGTTCAGGTCGATCACGTCGGCCCCCGCCTTGCGCCGATCGTAGATCAACTGCTTGAGCCGGCCCAGCACGTAAGGCGGCAGACGCTCGATGCGGCTTGCGGGTTGGATCTTCATGACGGCCTCGCCAGTGAAAAAGACGGACGACCTTGAGCTAACCGAATCTTAAAGCAGCCCGCGGCGGTAAGCGCAGCCCTGCGCGATCACCCCGCCCCGCTGCTTCGCCCGACCGCCCCCCTTCAAGGGGCAAGCAGCAGCTCCCTCTGCTGCCGCCAGCTCTCCGACAGCGCCGGGTCGAGCACCACCACCTTCGCCTCGTTCAGAAGCCGCCGGGCCAGTTGCTGCATCTGCAATCGCTCCTGGCGCAGGCGGGCCTGGGCGGTCAATTCCTCTTTTACATCGTCGAACGCGACGGGTTGGGCGTCGATTTTTCGTTCCAGCAT
>DASVCG010000049.1:0-14759 GCA_036381755.1 Phycisphaeraceae bacterium
CTGGGCACCGTGCCGCAGGTGTCAGCCGATCAGCCTGACGAGGAGCTGACGCTGCATTTTCGCGGAGCCGCAGCAGCGGGCGCCCCGCGCGTCCGCGTCGCTCCGCCGGCGTATCCCGCCCAGGTGTTCGATTACGCCCAATACCTTCAGAAGACCCGCGAGGCTTACCGCCGGGCGGTTGAGCTGGCGCGTCCGCATGGCGTGAAGATCGTCATCGAGATGCACTGCCGCACCTCGGCCACCTCGCCGGGGCTGGCGTACCAGATCGTCCAGGGCTTCGACCCAGCCGACCTGGGCGTGATTCCAGACCTGGGCAACTTCTCCATCGAGGGGGCGATCACGCCGCACCTGGCGGTGTCGGTGCTGCGGGACTGGATCGATCATTGCCACATCGGCGGCTCGCGGCGGGTTCAGAGCGACTACGACGAGGCGGGCTTCCGCCGAACGTCTCACGTGATGTGCCCCCTGGCTGAATCGGAGCTGCCCATCGCCGCCTGGCTCAAGGCGCTGGCGACGCTGAATCGGCCGATACCGCTGGTGATCGAGGACTACACGCCCAACGTTCCGGGCCGGCTGCGGCTGACGACCAGCGCCCAGCAGGCGCAGCGTCTGCTAAAATGCCTCTAACGGGGCCCAAGGCCCACGACCGGCGTGAGCGAGACGTGCTCATGCCAAAAAATGCCAAAAAGGCGCCAAAAGGGCTGCCCAGCGTCCGGGGCAGTTCCGGGGGGAGATTCGAGAGCTTCCGGGGGCCGGGGGCGGGGGCGGTCCAGCGGCACAGGCGATACTTCCGAACCGCCCGACCTCTTTTAACAATCCCTCAGACGCGAACCGCTAACGGCCCGCGTCCGGTTTGGCCGATCTTATCCCCTGAGCCCCCAAGACCTTGGGGAATCCTGGAGATCCTATGGCCTCCTCCCGCTCCGATGCCGAGGCACGCCTCACCGACTGGCGAACACTGCATGGCGATGCCTTTGAAGGCGTGCCGACGCTGGTCACCGGCGGGGCGGGCTTCATCGGCTCGCACCTGACCCAGGCCTTGATCGAGCTGGGCGCCCAGGTCACGGTGATCGACGACCTCTCCGGCGGCGATGAGGCCAACTTCGACTCCTTCCGCGACCTTGCCGGCTCGCGCCTGCGATTCGTGCGGGGCTCCATCCTCGATGAAAACCTGCTCGATCAGCACATGCGCGGCTGCCGATGGGTGTTCCACCAGGCGGCGCTGGGCTCGGTGCCGCGCAGCATCGAGCAGCCCGTGCTCTACCACGAGGTCAATGCGACCGGGACGCTGCGGGTGCTCGAAGCGGCCAGACGGCATGGCGTGCAGCGCGTCATGTTCGCCGCCAGCTCCTCCGCCTATGGCGACAGCGAGACGCTGCCCAAGGTGGAGACGATGCCCGTCCTGCCCAAGAGCCCCTACGCCGCCACCAAGGTCGCCTGCGAGGCGCTGATGCGGTGCTACGCCGCCAGCTACGACCTGGACACCGTGTCGCTGCGCTACTTCAACATCTTCGGCCCGCGTCAGAACGCCAACAGCGCTTACGCCGCGGTGATCGCCGCCTTCGCCAAGGCGCTGTCCGCCGGTCAGCCGCCGATCATCTTCGGCGACGGCCTGCAGTCGCGCGATTTCACCTACGTCGACAACGCGGTGCACGCCAACCTGCTGTCGGCACGCTGCCCGCAGCCGCTGAACGGGGCGGTGCTCAACGTCGCCTGCGCCCGGCAGATAAGCGTCAACGAGCTGGCCGGCCTGATGGCCCAGCTCTACGACCTGCCCGACCTTCAGCCCGTCCATCAGGAGGAGCGTGCCGGCGACGTGAAGCATTCGCTGGCCGACCTGACCCGCACCGAGGCGACCATCGGCTATCAGCCGATCGTGAGCTTTGAAGCGGGCCTGCGAACCACCGTCCGCTGGTATCAGGCCGTGCTGAGCCAGGGTCAGCCGCAAAACGCCTGATCCAGCGGTTTTGTTTGAACGATCCGTGTCAGGAGGCACTGGCAGGATTGCTGTATGTCGCAGTTAGGTGAAGAAACCCTGCAAGGTTACGAGCCGCCTCGCAGCACGCAGTTCAGCATCTTCCTGGACAACCGCATCGGCAAGCTGTTCGACCTGGTGGACCTGTTCCGCGACCAGGCGGTCACCCTCGCGGGCATGAGCATCACCGAGTCCAC
Organism: Phycisphaeraceae bacterium; assembly: GCA_036381755.1. Lineage (GTDB taxonomy): Bacteria > Planctomycetota > Phycisphaerae > Phycisphaerales > Phycisphaeraceae > DASVCG01. The sequence goes on from DASVCG010000049.1 coordinate 2,173, forward strand.
CGAGTTCGCGGTGGTCCGCCTGCTGACCTCCAACGCCCCCTTGACGCGCCAACTGCTCGAGCAGCACAAGCTGCCCTTCAGCGAGATCGAAGTCCTGGCTGTGGAGCTGGACGGCGACAGGACGCTGATGGAGCTGTGCCGGGTGCTGCTGGGGGCCGAGCTGAGCATCCAGCACGCCTACCCGCTATTGGTGCAGCCGCACGGCAAGCCGGTCATCGCCCTGCGGACCGACGACCTGCTCATGGCCGGCCAGATCCTGCGGCGCAAGCTCTTCACGCTGCTGGCGGAAAACGACCTGGGCCGCAGCACCCCCGGCGGATCGCCCGGCGAGCCTTATCACCCGGATTGATATTGATCCTGAGTAGAGAAACCTTCGCAGGGCCGTTGGGCTAAATAAAGCCGATGACGCCCAGGCGGTGCTAGCGCTAGACCGCCTCCTGCTCCGCGCCAGCAACGCTAACCAGGCCGGCCAGTTCCGGCGCGATCAGCTTCTCCGCCGCGGCCTGGGCCAGCGTCGGCTCATCGGGCACGACGAACACCAGCGTCGAATCAACGTAGCCCGCCAGCGCCCGGCAGCGCATCGCGGCTGAGCCCAGACGCTCCCACGCCAAGAGGCGGACCAGCTCGCCGAAGCCCTCGATCTTTCTTTGGATCATCCGCTCCAGCGTCTGGGCGGCCAGGTCGCCCCGGACCCAGTCGGCCTCCCCGGCGATGCAGACCGCCACGATGTCCGCGTCCTCCAGCCACCGCTTGAGCCGGCCGTTGACCGCCACGATGTCCGGCGGCACCCGCACGTACTCAGCCACCTCATGCCCAGCGGCCTCCAGCGCGTGGACGATGGCCCGCCCGGCCTGGTCCTCCCCATCCTGCGACCCGTCGATCCGCATCACCGCACAGGTGCAGCCGATCGGGCTGAGCTGGATTACATCATCTTGCGGATCAGGCGCTTCCAACGAGAGGTTGTCTTCGGGAAAGGTTGTCATGATCGGTTGAACCTCGTGCAAAGCGACATCACGGGGCGACCTGGCGCTGGAAAAGCTCCGCGGCCTGCCCTTTTTTTCGTCATTTTTTCCTCGTCACTTTTCGTGAGGTCCCATCGGGTTATACACCAGCCTCACCCGCCGGGGCAGCATGCCGTGCTCGTCGAAGAGGACCAGCTCGTTGGGGCGGTCGTCGTAAAGCCACGGATCGGGCAGGTAATACAGCTTCTGCGGGGGCGTCGGCGTGCCCTGGGCGGTGGCGACGAAATATCGGCCCACGTTCCGACCGTTAAGGAAGATCTGCCCCTTGCTCATGCCGCGCGGCTCCAGCCACAGCGGCACGCCCGTGCGCGAGGCGAGGAACTCGCAGCGGTACCACGCCGGCTGCGGGTGGGGCATCTGCTGCGGCTTGCCGAACGCCTGGGCTTCGGGCACGCTCCAGCGGGCAAACGCCCAAGGGCCTTTACGGCTGATGACTTGCGTCACCTGATACAGCTTCAGGTGATCCTCCAGCCGAATGGACTCGCGGAACGGCGAAAAAAGCGACAGCCGTAATTGACGCCGACTCTGCCTGGGCTGGCCCTCGCCCGGCTCGATCACGAACCGCGCCATGCCCGCGCTGTGAACCGGGTCGTAATACCCCAGCGGCTCCTGGTCCAGCAGGAACATGCCCGCCATCGGCAGGTCGCGCACGTCCAGGATCCAACCGTGGGAGCCAGCGGCCTTGATCGTCCACGTCAGCGAGTCGCCGGCCAGGTGCTCGCCCTTGCGCCGCCCAGGCACGTAGCCGCTGAGGACGAACGGGTCCGGCGCCCGGCTGGCCTCCACCTGCGGCTTGCCCAGGCGCAACGACTTAACCAGATAAAGATGGCCATAAAGCCCCTTGCGCTGGTCCAGGTGGATGCCCGCGCTGAAATGCCCCAGGTTGTCCGCCAGGATCACCACCTCACTGCTCAACGTCAGGGACACAGGCTCGTCGCTGGCCCCGGGCCCCCACCCCAGCACGCCCTGGAGCTTGCCCTTGCTGTAGAGGTGGAGCCGGTCCGCGGCCAGGGGCGCCATCACCTTGCCCCGCCTGGCCCGTCCCAGGCTGATGCGGTACCACCCATAACCCTCGCCGCAGCCCAGCTCCTCCAGGCTGGTCGGACCCTCGATGGGCTCATATGACTCGGCTGAGCCGTCCGCCAACGGGGTTTGGAGGGCCTGAGTCCATCCGCCCAGCCGAGGCGCGCGGGGCAGGCGGGCGACGGACTGGCTCTGGTGGGTCAGCTCACCATCCAGGCTCACCAGATGAAGCTGAGGCCAGCCCTTCATCGGCACGGGCTGGTCCTCCTCGTCGAGCCCCGAGGCCCCCACCGCCAGGCCCTGCGGGCATAGGACCGCTGCATCGACCTGCTGGGTGTTGAGCACGACGATCGTCAGATCCTCGTGGTGCTCCACCAGGGGCTCCTGGCCGGTGGGCACGGTCAGTTGGAGCGGCACGTCGTCGAGGCAGACCAGGCCCTCGCTGCCGGGCGGGCCGAACAGCACCAGCATCCGCCGCTGGACGAACGCCCAGGGCCGCAGGTTGGTGTATTCGAGCTGGGCCAGCCCGCCCAGATTGGTTTTGAGCAGCAGCCACGCCACGCGGTCGGGCCCCAGCGTCACCGGCAGCGTCAGGCCGTTGGGCAGCACCAGCGACACGTTGCGCGGCTTGTAGCCCCGCCCGGCGAAGAGGAACACCACCTGCCCCTGCGAGCCGCGCAAGTGGACCACGCTCAGGGGGTGGTTTTCCTCGTCCAGCGTCACCGCGGCGTGGGGCGGCTCCAGCTCCAGGTGGGCGAAGAGCTGGTGGAACTGGCTGGCGAAGGTGCTGATGCGCTTGACTGCCAGGTAGTGGGGGCCGCGTCCGCCGCCTTCGCGCAGGGGCGCAGCGTTGTCGTAGCTGGTGGTGATGAAGGCGTCGCGTCGGTCGATGGATCGGCCGCTGCGGAAGGCGAAGTTCGTCCCGCCATGAAACATGGCCAGGTTGTATTGGGCCCCGCTGGCCAGAACCTGGGCCAGCCGGTGCAGGAGCAGATCGGGGTCGGGGGAGTCGGCGTGGGACCGGCCCCAGGTGTCCGCCTGGCCGGGTCGGTACGCCGCCACCAGACGCGGCGCGTGGGGCTGGACCACCGCCAGTTGGCGCAGGTCGCTGAGCAGGCGGTGGTGGGCGTTCCAGGTGTCGATGGTCCCTTCGACGCGCTGCCAGAGGTTGTTGGCGTTGCTGATGGGGACCTCGCAGCCGTTTTCGCGCAGGTATCGCGCCAGCTCGCGCAGGTAGAGGTCGGCCTGCTCCTGGTTGTGGCAGAGCCATTCGTTTTCGATCTGCATGAGGATGATCGGCCCGCCGCCGGGGCCGGCGAAACCGCCTGCGGCCTCCCCCGGCGCGTTGCCCGCAGCCAGCGAGGGCGGCAGCCGATCCGACGACGCGGTGACTTGCAGATCCCGCACCTGCTCCATCACCGCCCCCAGGTAGCGTGCGCAGGCCTCCAGGAACGGCGGATGGGCCTGGCGCAGCTTGATCCCCGGCGTACGCAGCAGCCACGCGGGCAGCCCGCCCAGGTCCCAATCAGCCCCCACGTACGGCCCCGGCCGGAGGATGCAATACAAACCTTCCTCGCCCACCAACTGCACGAAGGCCCGCAGGTCCAGATCGCCCTCGAACACGAACCGCCCCGGCTTGGGCTCGTGCAACGCCCAGAAGACGGACGTGTCGATGCAGTTAAGCCCGGCCTGCTTGGCGGCGCGGATGCGATCCCGCCATAACTCCCGTGGAACGCGAGGATAATGAATGGAACCGCTGGCCAGCCATACCCGACGGCCATCCACCGTGAAGCTTTGCCCGTCGTAGCTCACGCTCGGCATGGCGGCATCCCACACCCTCCCGTGAAGCAACGATAGGAGATTCCCCCCGGTTCGGCCACATGAATACCCGTCTTTGGGCTGCTGGAATGCCCCGGCCGAGGCGAAAAATCGCGCGGACGCCTACGATCGTAAGCGCAGCCGTGGCCGCTTGGCGGCTTGCTTTACCCCAGGAAGGCCTTTTTGTTAGTCAACGGGCCAGTTCCACGCGCTGGATGGACGTGCCGCCGACGAGGCCCAAGGCGCGGGTCTGCTGGTGGACGATCTCCGCCACCTGCCCCACGCCGGGGGCGTAGGCGGTTTCGATGACCACGGTGGCCTGCGCCAGCGCCAGGCGGATGTCGCGCACCGCGTAGACGATGTAGGCCGGGTACGTCCCCGCGGGCACGTCCACCTGCGTCGTCTTGAGGATCTGCACGCGGTAGTGGCACGTGCCCTGGTCGCGCGGGGCGCCGCTGACCAGGTGGCGGACGACCATGCGGGCCTGGCCCTCGTTCACCGAACCCACCGTCACCCGTGCCGGCAGCATGGGCAGTGCCGGGTCATACTCCACCTGCACCTGCTCGGTCAGGTCGTCCTCGCGGAAGATGACCAGTCCGCCTTGCGGGTCCTGCCGCAGGTAAACCCGCTGACGGCCCTGGAGCGTAAGCACCCAGTGATCGTCGGCCTGCTCCAGCTCGAACGGCAGGAGCTTGCCGGCCTGAGGGCCCTCCATGATGCGCATCATGCCCGAGCGGGGCTGAAGCGGAAAGAGCGTTGCAGCGTCGATCGGCCCCGTCGCAGGCGCAGCAGCCTCGGTGGGGGCGGTGGTGGTCGGCGGGGTTGGCCGGCCCAGCACCGGCGGCGGAGGAGCGGGGGCCTGACACCCCCCGGCTGACGCGATCGCCATCGCCGTTGCCATTGCCATTGGCAGAAGACCGCCCGGAACCGCTGCCGCTTGCGTTTGTCGGATCATGCTGTTGATACAATAGCTGCTTTTTAGTCGCGGAACTCAACCCACCCTGACCCCTCGGGGCGGGAATGGGAAGCTTTACCACCCCCCAACCACGCCCTGGGGCGCGTCGGAGCCGTCGATGAGCTGGGATGCATGGGTCACGCTGGCGGTCGTGGCGATCATGACCGCGGCCTTGGTGCGCAACATCGCCGGCCCGGACATCATCCTCCTGGGCTCGCTGGCGCTATTGACGACGCTGGGCGTGATCGACGCGGGCGAGGCGGTGCGCGGCTTCGGCAACGAGGGGTTAATCACCGTCGCGGCGCTGTTCGTGGTGGTGGCGGGCCTCACACAGACCGGCGCGATGGCCCTGATCGTCCAGCCGATCCTGGGCCGGCCACGCAGCGTCCTCTCCGCCCAGGCCCGGCTGATGTTCCCGGTGGCCGCCCTCAGCGCGTTCCTCAACAACACCCCCATCGTCGCCATGTTCATGCCGGTGGTCAGCGACTGGTGCAAGAAGGCCGGCATCAGCCCCTCCAAGCTGTTCATCCCCCTGAGCTACGCGACCATCCTCGGCGGCACATGCACGCTGATCGGCACGAGCACGAACCTGGTCGTCAACGGCCTGCTGCTGGGTCTGGAGGGCGGGCAGTCGCTGAAGATGTTCGACCTGGCGTGGGTGGGTGTGCCCTGCGCGGCAGCGGGCCTCGCATACCTGTTGATCGTGGGCCGGTGGCTGCTGCCCGACCGCAAGCCGGCGGTCAGCATCGGCGACGACCCCCGCCAGTACACCGTCGAGATGCTGGTGGAGCCCCACGGCCCGCTGGTGGGCCAGACCATCGAGCAGGCGGGCCTGCGCAACCTGCCCGGCCTCTACCTGATGGAGATCGACCGCGACGGCGAATTGATCGCCGCGGTGGGCCCGCATCAGCGGCTCCAGGCCAACGACCGGCTCGTGTTCGTGGGCGTCGTCGAGTCGGTGGTGGACCTGCGCAAGACCCGCGGCCTGGCGCCGGCCACGGATCAGGTGTTCAAGCTCGACGCCTCGCGCACCTACCGCTGCCTGGTGGAGGCGGTGGTGTCTAACACCTGCCCGCTGGTGGGCAAGACGATCCGCGAGGGCCGGTTCCGCTCGGTCTACAACGCGGCGGTGATCGCGGTGGGCCGCAACGGCCAGCGCATCCACAAGAAGATCGGCGACATCGTGCTCCAAACCGGCGACACGCTGCTTTTGGAGGCCCCGCCTCATTTCGCCCAGCAGCAGCGCAACAGCCGCGATTTCTTCCTGGTCAGCCGTGTGGAGGACTCCACGCCTCCGCGCCACGAGAAGGCGTGGCTGGCGCTGGCGATCCTGGGCGTGATGGTGGCGATGGCGACGATCGGCTGGATGAGCATGCTCGGCGCAGCACTCCTGGCCGCGGCGCTGATGATCCTGACGCGCTGCTGCACCAGCTCGGAGGCTCGCCGCAGCGTCGACTGGCCGGTGCTCATTGTCATCGGCGCCGCCTTTGGCCTGGGCGAGGCGCTGGAGCAGACCGGCGCCGCTGCCACGGTCGCCGACGTGCTCATCGGCGTCGCGGGCACCACGCCCTGGGTCGTGCTGGCGGTGGTCTACGCCGTCACCATGCTCTTCACCTCCTTCATCACCAACAACGCCGCTGCGGTGCTGATCTTCCCCATCGCCTATGCCGTCGCCGGCGAGCTGGGCGTAAGCTTCATGCCCTTTGCCATCACGATCATGATGGCGGCGTCCAACAGCTTTACCACGCCCATCGGCTATCAGACGAACCTGATGGTCTACGGCCCGGGCGGCTACCGCTTCACCGACTACATCCGCATCGGCCTGCCGCTGAACCTGCTGGTCATGGCGATCACCGTGATCCTGACGCCGATGATCTGGCCGTTCTACCCCTCAGCGGGAGGGTCTTGACCGTGAAGCCCCGCCCCGATGCGCGTCGGATCGACCAGCTCCGCCGGCATCGCCTGCAGCCGGAGCCGGACCTGTCGCTGGCTTTTCTTAAAAAGCAGTTTCAGCAAGAGGTCGCCCGGCCATACAAGCAGCTTGGCGCGCTGAGCCAACTGTGGATGAAGCTGGTGCCGCGGGAGCTGCTCGACCACACCCGGCTGGAGGGTTTGAGCCGTGGCGTGCTGCGCGTCGCGGTGGATTCCAGCGCGCACCTCTACGAGCTGGACCGCCTGCTCCGCAGCGGCTTGAGCGATCAACTGATCCAGCAGCACCGCGGCGCAGCGTTCAAGCGCATCCAGCTCCGCCTGGCTCCGGGCTTTTCCGATGAAGCCGGCTGATGATGGAAGATGGATAGCAGAGAGCAGCCCCGGAAAGAGCAGGGCTCAGCAGTCAGAAAATTGCCAATCAGAACTTACCAGTCACTCATTCGAGCCGCCCCGAACCACCAAACGTTTCCGTTCTCTACAATACCTCCCATGAATATCGTTCTGATTGGTTATCGCGGCTGCGGCAAGACGACGATCGGCAAAAAGCTGGCCCATCAGCTTTGGAAAACCTTTGTCGACGTGGACGAGCAGACCTGCAAGCGGTTCGGTATCGACTCCATCGCCCGGATCTGGGAGCTGCACGGCGAGCCGGCCTGGCGGCAGCAGGAGATCGAGGTCACCCGCGAGCTGATGGCACGCGACGACCAGGTCATCGGCCTTGGCGGCGGCACACTGATGCAGCCCGACGCCCGCCAGGCTGTCGAGCAGGCCGCCCACGCCAAACGCATCTACCTCTATTGCGAGCCGGAGGAGCTTTTCCGTCGCGTCAGCCAGGACCCCAACTCCTGCGACACCCGCCCCAACCTGACGCCCCTGGGCGGCGGGCTCGAGGAAATCAAAACCGTCCTGGCCCAGCGCGACCCGGTCTACCGGCAAGTCGCTGACGCTATCTTCGACGTCACCCACGTCAGCCCCGATGAGGCGGTGCGATACCTGATCGCGAAGTACCTCTAATGCACAGAGGGTAGGGGGCAGGGGGCAGACGGTGGGGAGGAGTTAGAGATCAGAAAATCACTGATCATCCATCATCGCAACGCATAGACTTCAAATCGTCCCTCATGCTGCGCTACCTGCGAACGCTGCGGATCTTCTGGCTTACCGCCCTGGCGGCTGAGATGGAGTACCGCACCAACTTCATCCTGGCGATCGTCGTGAGCCTGGGCAACGCAGCGGGCAGCTTGTTCGCTTTGTCGCTGTTCTACCGCGGCGACTACGCCTTCGCCGGCTGGAGCTGGCGCCAGGCGGTGATCGTCGTGGGGCTTTACACGCTGCTGGACGGCTTCGGCCGATCGGTGCTCACCGCGAACCTGGGGCGGATCGTCGAGCATGTTCAGCGCGGCACGCTCGATTTCGTCCTGCTCAAGCCCATTGACAGCCAGTTCTGGCTCTCCACGCGCAACCTCTCGCCCTGGGGGCTGCCCAACATCGCCATCGGGTTGGGCCTTATCGGCTACGCAGGCGGCAGAATGGGGCTCGATTGGCAGGCGTATGCGCTGGGCGCGGTGCCGGTGGCGCTGAGCCTGCTGATCCTTTACAGCCTCTGGTACATGCTGGCGACGCTGAGCGTGTGGTTCGTGAAAATCTACAACATCACCGAGGTGCTGCGGTCGCTGCTGGAGGCGGGGCGATACCCGATGTCGGCGTACCCGGTGGGGTGGCAGGTGTTCTTCACCTTCGTCGTGCCCGTGGCGTTCATGACCACCGTGCCCGCCCAGGCGATCCTGGGGCAGGCTGCTGCGGCGCAGTTGCTGATCATGGCGGCGCTGGCGCTGGCTCTGCTGGCCCTGAGCCGCGCGTTCTGGCGCTACGCGTTGCGGTACTACACCAGCGCGTCGAGCTAGCCTTGCTGCGCCGCCTTGAAGCTTCGCCAGTGCTGGCCGCGGGGAATATTCAACGGGCCTCTGACGCCTCAGCGCACGCCCCGGCCGTGACCGAAAAAAGATTTTTTCCCCTCCCAAAAGCACCTTGACAAAACCCAAACACCGGGTATCCTAACGCCAACCTACCATTCGCTGAGCAAGCCAGATTCCAGGAGCCGGTTATCATGGTAAGCAGCGTCAACCAAGCCACACAGAGCAACGGAAAACGGGGATCCTCCATGGCCAAGACTTCCGCCACCTCCGCCATCGACACCGGCCGCAAGCAGGCCCTGGAGCGGGCCGTCACGCAGATCGAGCGGGCCTTTGGCAAGGGCTCGATCATGCGTCTGGACGACGACCCCTCTCAGGTTCCCCCCGGCATCTCGACCGGGTCGATCAGCCTGGACCTGGCGCTGGGCGGGCGGGGCATCCCCCGTGGGCGCGTGATCGAGGTGTTCGGGCCTGAGTCCTCGGGCAAGACGACCCTGGCGCTGCACGTGATCGCCAACGCCCAGAAGGCCGGCGGCGTGGCTGCTTTCATCGACGCGGAGCACGCCCTGGACCCCTCCTGGGCCCGCAGGCTGGGCGTGAACCTGGAGGATCTGTTGGTCTCTCAGCCCGACACCGGCGAGCAGGCCCTGGAGATCTGCGAGCTGCTGGTGCGGTCCAACGCGGTGGATGTGATCGTCGTCGATTCGGTCGCGGCGCTGATCCCCCGGGCGGAGATCGAGGGCGAGATGGGCGACAGCCACGTGGGCCTTCAGGCCCGCCTCATGAGCCAGGCGCTGCGCAAGCTCACCGGCGCGATCAACAAGAGCAAGTGCAGCGTGATCTTCATCAACCAGATCCGCGAGAAGATCGGGGTGATGTTCGGCAACCCGGAGACGACCCCCGGCGGCCGGGCGCTCAAGTTCTATGCTTCGGTCCGCATCGACATCCGCCGCACCGCCTCGATCAAGGACGGCGACAGTGCTGTGGGCAACCGCACCCGCGCCCGCGTCGTCAAGAACAAGATCGCTCCGCCGTTCCGCGACGCTGAGTTCGACATCATGTACAACGAGGGCATCAGCGCCTCGGGTGATCTGCTCGACCTGGCCATTACTACAGACATCGTGCAAAAATCCGGCGCGTGGTTCAGCTACGGCGACGTACGCCTAGGCCAGGGCCGCGAGAACGCCAAGCAGTTTCTCAAGGACAACCCCGACCTCTTCGAGGAGATCAAGGCCGCGGTCCTCAAGGCCAAGGGCGTGGATCAGCTCGGCACCGCTGACGCGCAAGTTGCAGCGGTGGAAGAAGACTGATTGACGCCCACGCGCCCGCCCCCGCTCTCTAGCTTGATCGACGTGTCGGTCGGGTTCGCTGCCATAGCTCGTATCCGCCTAGCAGGGCTGTCGCCAAGGCCAGGGGCGGCAGGTGGTAGATCAGACGGAGCAACGTCAGCGTTCCAACCAGTTCGGGGCGGTCGATGGAGCGGGAGAACACCAGCAGGAAGCCCGCGTCGAGCACGCCCAGCCCCGCGGGTGTGGGGCCCAGCATCGCCAGCATCAGCACCAGCAAGGCCCCGCAGAAAAATTCACCCACCGGCAGCCTGGCTGCAGCGGGGGTGAGGGTGTAAAGGATCGTGGACAGGGTGAGCCACTCGGCTGCGCCGACGAGCACCTGCCCCACAGCCATGGCAGGGCTGGGCAGGCGGATGTGCCAGCGGAAGACGTTCAGCTCGGATCGCCACGCGCCAAGGGCTACGCAGCCGGCCACCGCGGCCAGCATCAGCGCGCCCAGCGCCCGTTGGAGAGGCGCCGCGGCCAGCATCGGCACGTCCAGCGGGTAAGCCGCCATCGCTGCGCCGGTCGTGGCCAGCAGGCCGACCCACGCGGTCACGCCGATGAACGCTATTAGTCGCAGCAGGTCCGCGGGGCGCACGCCCCAGCCGCTGTAGAAGTATGCGCGGATGCCGGCGATGCCGATGAAAGGCAGGCTCACCACGTTGCTGACCGCGTTGCCGATGAAGCCGGCCAGGAGCGTCCGCCGCAGGCCCATCGGCTGACGGATGTATCGCAGGCCCAGCAGGTCGTAGCCCACGATCAGCAGGTGCCCCAGGGCGGTGATCCCCGCTGCCGCTGCCAGCCGGCCCGCGGAAACCCGCTGCATGGCGGCGACCGCCTGCGCTAGATCCGTCCGGCTCAATTCCCGCCAAAGCAGCCCGATGCAGACGCCCACCAGCGCCAGCCCCAGGATCGATCTGGCTCGCTGAATCCATGAACGCCGCACGCCTGGCCTCGCTGAGCCGCTGACGAATCGTTCGCCTGCCCGATGGCTGCTCAGTTTAGCCGTGTTTAGCTTTGGCCACCCACTTCCGCGGCTGGCGTGGAGTGTCTTGTTCCTCACCTGGCGCCCGCCTCCTGATCGGCTGCCCTCTGCTGTCTGCTCTTGATCGCAGGTCTTTTTAAAAAGAAAGCCCCGGCGCATCGGCCGGGGCAGGCGTGTCCGTGTTATTCCGCTGACGCTGAAGCCGTTGTGTGTGGGAGAAGGCGGATGCCAGCGGATCAAGCCAACGTGCGCTTGCGGCGCAGGCCCAGCGCGCCCAGGAGGATCAGGCCCGGCCACACAGCCGCGGGCAGCGGCGACATCGTGACATCGGGCCGGGGCCTATCGTCATTGCTGCTGGGGCCGGCGACGATGAAGGAGGCCTTGCCGCGGCTGTTATCGCCCAGGCCGCGGACGTAGGTGGCGATGCGCGTGCCGGGCGACTCCAGCAGCGCCAGCACATCGTTCAAGGTGCTGCCAGCGGTCTTGCGGACCTGGATGGTCACCGATTCGGAGCTGGCCACGCCGTTGGCGGCTTTGCTCTTGCCGATGCGGCGGGAGCCGAACGAGAAGGCGTTGCCCCTCCAGTTCACCTCGTCCTCACCCACCAGGCGCTTGGGCGTGGCGCGTTTGACGAACTCGACGCCGCTGGAGTTGACGGCTGTGCGGTTGTCGCGGCCCAACTGCAGCGCCATCTGCTTGCGGTGCTTGGATTCGAAGTAGATGTCGGTCAGCACCGCGCCGTTGGTCGAGCTGTTGTGGAACACGAAGTCCCAGGTGTTGCCGCCGTCCTGCACGTCCATCCAGATGTTAACGCCCGCGGTCGAGGCTGTGGCGTCGAAGGCTGCGAATGCGACGCTGGCTGCCTGGGCGTTGGTGGCCGCAAGCGTCCAGACCGCCAGGCCGATCGCACCCATCCAGAGGCGTGCTGTTCTGGGGGAAGTCACTTCCATAAGCTCCACTCCTTTTGAAGAAACACCCCGACTGCGACTTTTTTTCGGTGAGGTGAACGCCCACCATCACCGGTCGCGATCCATGGGGCTCCCACACATTCGAATGTAGGTCGGCACCAGGTCGAATCAAGACGATTCACCTGACACCAGAAACAAATGCGTGAAACCCTTAGCGGCCTGACCTGCGGATTCCTGCTGTTTTCTGAGCCAAATTACGCGTTCTTCAGTTTGCGGCGCGCTGCGGATGCGGCGCATGGATGCGACGCGCCCGCTTGAGTCAACGGGCTGTGAAGAAGTTATGCTTGTAGGAGACGCAGCAAGCCGATCGCGGCGCAGCGGAGCGGGTCGGATCGATCAAGATCAAAAAGCCACCAGCGAACAGGATCAGATCATGAACGGCGCATGGGAATCAAAATCACGTGGAGGTTGGCGGATTGCGGGATTAGCAGCGGCGCTGCTGATGGCCGGTTGGCTCGTCAGCGTAGCGCAGGCGGCGGTGGAGATGGAGCAAGCCGACGCGGCCGAGGCCCAAACCGAGGCGGACGAGGCCGTCGGCGTGCCGCTGGTGGGCTGGATGGAGCTGTCGGGCTCCATGCCCGATCGGTCGTCGCCGCAGGCCTGGATGGGCGAGGCGGAGGAGGAATCCTCGCTGGACTTGATG
>DASVCG010000050.1:0-2999 GCA_036381755.1 Phycisphaeraceae bacterium
ATGCAGTTTCGTGCAGCACGATCCTAACCCTTCGCCAATCGCCGCGATAAGTCAGCGGTATGCGTCGATTGACACTTCGGCAATGATCGAGCACGTAGAGGCAGGTCAGCCCCTCGATCATCGCCGCGAGACGTGAGGCCACCCGGTCCAGTTAAACCCGTCGCCGCTCCGGCTGGCGATGCGTCCCTCCGCGTCCAAGCCCACTACCAACTGATGTGTACCACGGGAGATCGGAAACCTCCGATCGTTATGAGGCACCGCCCTGCTGGTCCTCCAATAAGCCCAGCGGTAGACTGGGGGCCCGCTCACCCTGGCTTTCTTCGAAAACAACACGAAGTTTGGAACCGGTTCAGCGGGAACTGTCAGCAGCTTCCAATTGGGGTTGATGGACCCGCCGGCAGTTGAAAAATAACCGCTTGGCCAGGCGGCTGGACAGCCTGGCCGGGAGGTGGGTTCCGGGTTCGTCGGCATGGCTTAAAGTCCTGTCATCTCAGCGGATCACCTGTCTTCCTCGGGAATCACGTCAGAACAACAGGAGGAGTAATCACCATGGCGAAAGGATGGATGCGCGGTCTCTTGCCCGCGATCGTGGGCGGCGCGGTGTTGTTCGCGTTTGTGGGAACAATCCAGGCAGCGGTGAGCTTCGACTGGGCCATCATCGGCGATCCGGGCAACGCCCCGGACACCACTGGCTACGGGGCTGTCGATTACGTCTACCGCATCAGCACCACCGAGGTCACCGTCGGGCAGTACATCGAGTTTCTCAATGCCGTCGCTGCCAGCGACCCCCACGGGCTTTACAACATACAGATGGCGACCGGCGTCGGCGGCAACGCCGGCGGCATCGCCCGCTCGGGTAGCCCCGGCAGCTACACCTATGGCCCTCTCAACGGCGACACCAACTGGCTGAACAAGCCGGTCTCCCTGATCTCCTGGGAGGATGCCGCCCGCTTCGTCAACTGGCTGCACAACGGCCAGGGCAACGGCGATACCGAAACCGGCGTCTACGACATGAGCCAGACCAGCCCCACGCGCAACCCCGATGCGCGGTTCTTCCTCCCTACCGAAGACGAATGGTACAAGGCCGCCTACTACAAAGGCGGCGGCGCCAACGCCGGCTATTGGAACTACGCCACCCAGAGCGACACCGCCCCCGACAACAATCCCCCCGCCGAAGACTCGGGCAACTCGGCCAACTACTACATCAGCGGTACGCCACCCGACGGCTACGGCGTGGGCGCACCATACTTCCGCAACGATGTCGGGGCCTACACCAAGTCGGCCAGCGCCTACGGCACGTTCGATCAATCGGGCAACGTCTGGGAGTGGACCGAGGAAAGCGTCGGCCGCGGCGGCGGCTGGAATTCCGCTGCGGCTTTCATGCTCTCGGTGACGGGGGCGCAGCCCGCTCCGCGGAACACGGAGGTGAGCATCATCGGTTTCCGCGTGGCCAGCATCGTCCCCGAGCCGGGCGTCGCCACGCTGCTGCTTGCCGCTGCGGGTCTGACACTGCTGCCGCGACAGTCCGCGTCCAACGGACACAGACCCCACCCGGCACGGATATGAACCCGCTAGTTGATGGGCTCCGCCGGGCTCTTCATCCGATGCAAAGCTGGACGAACCGGTCATCGTCCGCGGCCTGATCGGCGTTGTAGACTTCATCGCCAGCCAGGCGGCGCAGGGCGCGAAGCTGGGCATTCATCGCATCGCGCATCACCACGATGTCCGCCCCGTTGATCAGCCAGTTCATCCCCGCCTCCAGCAACCGATGCAGCGTCGACCTGCCCAGGTGGAAAAGCGGCAGGTGCAACCCTATCCCCACGCTCAGGGCACGGCAGCGGCGAATCACGCCCTCGACGGTATCGATGAAGCGGGGATTGTCGTACTCCGTCGGAATGCCCATGGAGGTGGTGATGTCGTGCGGCCCCAGGAACACGCCATCGACTTCCGCAGCGGTCACTAACTCCTCCAGCCGCTCGATGGCGGGAAGGCTCTCCACGCCGATGACCAGGTACTGCTCGCGGTTGAATCCCTCCAGGAAACAACGGGTTTTGACCGGCAGTTCGTGACGGCCGGCGAGCACTTCCTGGAGAAGCCGGCCCTTGAGCGGGCGGTATCGCACCGCCCCGGCCGCGGCGTGCACCTGCTCGGGCGTCTCGACGTAAGGCACCACGATGCCCTCCGCCCCACCGTCCAGGGCCATGCTGATCATGACCGGATCGGGATTGGGCACGCGAACGATCGGCGAGATGCCGTGGGCTGCGTAGAGCTGGCAAAGCAGGCTTACTTCGGTGCGGTCCAGCGGCATGTGCTCGGTGCAGAAAAAGGCGAAGTCCAGCTCCAGGTCGAGGGCGAACCTGGCGGCCACAGGGTTCATCAGACCGGCGATATGCGTGCCGTAGACCCGTTCGCCGTTTCGCAGCCGCTGTCGAATCTGGGCGCCTCGCATGAGGGCTCCGTCGTTGGAAGGTTCAACTGACCTGGTGCAGCCGGACCGGGACGTGCTGGCTGCGGGGCTCGGGCGGATCGCCCGCGCGAAGCCGCTTCAGCAGCGTGCCGATGATCCGGCCCTGCTCGATCGCATCGATCTCGGGCACGACGCAGGTGTATCGCGCCTCCTCGACGGGGTGGGGAGCGTTGCAGACCACGGCCTCGATGGAGTCAACCAGGCCCAGCCCGCGCGCGACCTGGGCGACGCAATCGGCCTGGAACGGCGTGCGACAGATGAAGCCGGTGGGCCGCTCAGCCGAATCGGCGAGCAAGCCGCGGGCCAGCTCCGTGACGGCTGAGCGCTCCGGGGGCGCGCTGCGGACGCGCACGGCATTGGCGGCCAAGCCGGCGGCGGCGACGACCTCGCTGATGCCGTCGTGCAGCAGGTGCTCGCCGATTGACCAGACATCGCGCATGATCGTGGCCAGCCGGCGGTGGCCGCGCTGAAGCAGGTAGCCGGCCAGCAGCCGGCCGGTCTGCGCCTGGTCATAGTCCAGCCAGCCGAGGTT
>DASVCG010000051.1:0-6610 GCA_036381755.1 Phycisphaeraceae bacterium
GGATCTATACCAATGGCTCAGCCAAACGGCGACGTTCACGCTGGGCAACCTCAACGGCCCGGCATGCCCGGTGGCCGCCTGCGTCCCAACCGAGCACCTGCCCGCGCCGCTGAGGGAGGAGCTTGAGCTGTGAGCCGGCACGTCTGCCGGGGCGTAACCGGGGGCCGCGGCAGCGCGAGAGCACAGGCCCATCAGGCTGCCGGCTGCTGAGCCGACAAGGGAGTTCAAATCATGACGCGATGTCAAGAGTGGATTGAATGGGGGACCGCTGCGGTTTCCGATGCGCTGCGCGCCTGCGGCCAACCTTTCCAGGCGATGGACGGGGGCATCCGCCCGGTCGACGCTGACATGCGGTTAGCCGGGCCCGCTTTCACCGTCCGGTGCTACCCCGGCGCTACCTGGGCGCTGGAGCAGGCGGTCGAGCTGGCCTCGCCCGGCGACGTGCTGGTGGTGGACGGCGGCGGGCGGCCCGACGTCATCCTCATGGGCGGCCTCATGTCCACCCGCGCCAAGGTGCGCGGCCTGGCCGGCGCCGTCCTGGACGCAGCGGTCCGCGATGTCGATCACATCGCCCGGCTGGGCTTCCCCGTCTTCTCCCGCTTTATCTGCCCCCGCGCGGGCACCTTCGACCAGATCGGCCAGTGGCAGATTCCCATCTGCTGCGGCGGCGTCCCCGTTCACCCAGGCGACTGGATCGTGGCTGACCGCAGCGGCGCGGTGGTCGTCCCACGCGACCTGATCAGCCGCACCGCCCAGCAGGCGCAGCGGATCCACCATCGCGAGCTGGAGTTCGAGCGCCTGCTCGAATCCGGCCTGAGCCTGGCTGAAGCCGCCCAGCAGGCCAAAGAAAAAGAATCAAGTAAAACCCCGCTCAAGACCTGACCCCCGGATGCGCCCGGATAGCGCCGAGCGCTGCCGGATGACCCGCCCAGCCCCGTCTACTCCCCTTCCGGGGGCGCGGTGCTGTGCGCGCAGATGGGCCGATGAGTCAGAAACGGATATAAGCCTGATCGCCCCGCGATGAGGCGCGGCTCAGTCCGCGTATTCCCAGATGGTGACGGTGAGGCGCTGAACGCCCCACTGGAGGGCCGCCTCGTGGGTGGGGTAGAGCACGTCCAGGCGGTGGCCCTTGATCTTGCCGCCCCGGTCCAGGACCTGGATGGGGCGTCCGCTGTTGTAGCCGGGCACGCTGATGATGGTGCCAAAGGGCAGGAGGCGCGTGTCCGCTGCGGCCAGCTTCATGCCGTTGGTCCAGACGCTGTAGCCCGAAGCGGTGATGCCGTCAGCCGAGTCGCCGCAGGACCGCTCATCGGGGCTGTAGGCGGTCACCAGCATCGAGATCTCACCCACCTTGCGAAGCGGTCGGCCGTCGAAGGTGGGAACTTGCGGATCATGCGGAACATGCGGCGCAGGCTGGATTTGCTGCGCTGCCGACGGCTCGGGGGCCGCTTCCTGGGCTGCCTGGACTACCTGGACCGCAACCGGCTCCGCCAGGTCCGCTGGGGAGGCCTGCGGTTGATCGACAGATTCGGATGATGCGATGGATGCTGACGGATCAGAGGACGGGGCCCATTCGGGCAAATCCGCTGGCAGGCGGTCGATCGCCATAAGGCTCACGCCCTCAGCGGAATCGACGCCGGGCAGCATGATCAGCAGCCCCAACGCCCCCACCCCAGCCACAACCGCCAGCAGCACCAGCGGAGCGGCCCCCCAGGCGGACGAAGAAAGCCCCCAGGCCCAGGCCCGGTTGATGCGTCCCATCTTTTTCCACACCCTCCACGGCTGGAGGCCCTCAAGAGCGTCTCTCCCTGACCGAGGGCTCAGCAACCCAGCGTGGTTGAGGGGATCATACCCCAAATGACGGGACCGGCCAACGAACTTTGGGGGAAAAAGTAAAGCTCCCGCCCCCACGGGCCGATAGGGTAAAGTTGGTCAGATTTTCCGTTTGGAGGCCGCTGCGTTGCTCACCTGCCGGGCTGACGGCGAGGCGGGCTGGGCCTTCGCGGTCGAATCGCGGTTCTTTTTCTTCCGCCGATTGGCCCCAGCAGCGACCCAGATGACGCGGTCCGCAGCGTGCCAGATGCCGGGGCTGTAGGGCTGATGCAACGGGCGCAGGCAGACGAACGTCGTCTCCCCGTCCGTGGCGATATCGCAGACGCGGGCGGTCAGGTGGCCGTTGAGCGTGCTGACCGTGTCGCCTCGTTCCAGGGGTCGCCCTGAATAATCCTGGGTTTGATCAATCTTCCGCATGAAAGGCTCCAGGGAACCCTAGGCGCCAACGGGGGGATTTTCCACCCATCGCCCGGAAAACCACCCAAATCCTTCCAATCCCCTAACAAGGGGCCTACGATAGATCCGGCCCCCGGCGTGAATTCTTTCACCGTTGATCGAGAGGGGGCGATTCGGGGCGAGGGATGAAAAACCCCGCTGCGCGCGATGAGCAGCTTCAACCATGCGCATCCAGCACGGTGGTGGCACACGGACCCCGAAACGGGCAAGGTGGTCTGCACGCTGTGCCCGCGGGAGTGCCACATCAAGGAGGGCGGCCGAGGGTTCTGCTTCGTCCGCGCCAACGAAGGCGGGCGGCTTGTCCTGACCACCTACGGGCGCAGCAGCGGGTTCTGCATCGACCCGATCGAGAAAAAGCCGCTGAACCACTTTCTGCCGGGCACGTCGGTGCTGTCGCTGGGCACCGCGGGGTGCAACCTGGGGTGCAAGTTCTGCCAGAACTGGGATATCTCCAAGAGCCGGGAGCTGGACACGCTGGCGGCCCAGGCCACGCCGGGGGCGATTGTCGAAGCCGCGCGGCGCACCGGCTGCCGAAGCATCGCGTTCACCTACAACGACCCGATCATCTGGGCCGAGTACGCCATCGACATCGCCCAGGCCGCGCGTGCGGAGGGGATCAGAACCGTCGCGGTCACCGCGGGCTACATCAGCCCCGAAGCGCGGGGCGAGTTTTTCCGGTGGATGGACGCGGCCAACGTCGACCTCAAAGGCTTCACCGAGGCGTTCTATCGCAAGCTCACGCAGACGCAGCTTGCCCCCGTGCTGGACACGCTGGTGTACCTGAAGCGTCAAACCAACGTGTGGTTCGAGATCACGAACCTGGTGATCCCCGGCGAGAACGATTCGCCGGACGAGACGCGGGCGATGTGCGACTGGGTCGTGGAGAACCTGGGCCCGGACGTGCCGGTGCACTTCACCGCGTTCCACCCGGACTTCAAGATGATGGACACGCCGACGACGCCCAAGGAGACGCTCGACCGCGCCCGCGAACAGGCGATGGAAGCGGGCATCCGCTTCGCCTACACCGGCAACGTGTTCGACACGCGTCGGCAGAGCACCTACTGCCCCGCCTGCGGCGAGCTGCTCATCGAGCGCGACTGGCACGAATTGGGGCGCTACCACCTGCGGGGCAACCGCTGCGGGAGCTGCAACGAGGCGATCCCCGGCGTGTTCGAGGATCAGCCGGGCCGCTGGGGCCGCAAACGCGTGCCCCTTCAAATCACCGTTTGAAGCAATCGCGCCGCTGTGGTGTGTCTGCGCCTGCCGTCTGCCCCCTACCCCCTGCCCTCTATCTTCCTGCCCCCTGCCCTCTACCCTCTATCAGCCCGTAGCCGCCAGGGCTTGCCGCTTCTGAGCGATCACCTCCAGCAACTGCTTGTGCGGGTCAGCAAACTTCTTGACGCCCTCGTCCACCAGCACCTGCTCCAGGCGGGTCATGTCCACTTTCTGATCGACCTCAGCCAGCACCTCATCGGGCGGCATCTGGTCCACGGTGCGCGTGTAGGTCTTGCCCATCCGCTCCACCGCGTCGTTGGTGGCGGGCGGGTTGGTCTGGATGTCGCTGCCAACCAGCGCCGCGACGTACTTGTCCGGCGGATCGGTGGGCAGCTTCGTGCCGGTGGAGGCGAAGATGATCTCCTGCTGAAGCTTGAGGCCCTTGCCCTTCCAGAACTGCTGGTTCTCAGCCCAGAGCCGCTTGGCGTTGATGATGCCCACCAACCCCTGCGCCTGGGGGCTGAGGCTGGGCACGTGCTTTTGGGTGTAGACGTCGACGCGGGAGATGAAGATGCTGTAGACGCTCTTGAATTGATCGAGCTTGCCGAAGCGCTGCCTGCCGCGCCACACCGCCTCGCGCGCAGCACGGTACTGCCGGGGCGCGAAGATGAGCGTAACGTTGAGCGTGACGCCCGCTGCTGCCAGCTCCTCCAGCGCATCAAGCCCCGCGGGCGTCGCGGGCACCTTGATCATCCGGTTCTTGTGCCCCGCGGACCATTGCTTGCCCAGCTCGATGTACCGCTCGACACGCTGCGCGTGGGGCAGGTTCAGCTCCGGGTCTTCCAATAGCGGGTCCAGCTCGAAGCTCACGTAGCCGTCGTTGCCCTGCGTCTGCTCCCACACGGGCAAAAACACCTGCTGGGCCTGGCTCACCAGGTGGTCGGTCATCAGCCAGGCGATCTCCTCGTCGCTGTGGCCGGCTTCGAGCAACTGGCCCAGCTTGTCGTCGAATCGGCCGGTGGCGATCAGGTCGGCGATGATGATGGGGTTGGACGTGGCCCCCGTGGCCCCAAGCCGGCGGTTCTTGGCGATCAAGTCCGGGTCGATCGAATCCAGCCACAGCTTGGTGCCGCTTTGAACCAGTGATCGAAGGGCGCTAGTCATGCGATGGGCCTTTCCTGCATGAGGAGGAACACGACCGGGAACACCGCGAGGCGATCCGCTTCGATTATAGGACCGATATCAGCGGAGGCCCCCTCTTGCATTGAACTATCGGCTGGACGCGCAGCATAGATTGATCGCCCCAGCGTAAGGATCGCTGCGGCTTGGCGGGATCAGCGGTTTTTGGGGGAATGCGTTACGAGGGCTGCGCCGCTGGCGGAGGGGGCTGCGAGGGCAGACGGGCCAATGCAGCCTGGAGCCACGCGTCCAGCTCGTCCGCGCCGAGGTAGCCCTCCCACCGGCTCACCGGCGTCCCGTCGGGTGTGACCACGATGAGCGTGGGGATCGCGGTCACCCGGTGCTGCTGGGCGGCGGCGCGCTGGGCCGAGTCGGGCCGGGTCAGGTCCACCTTCACAGGGATGAAGCGATCCGCCAGCAGGCGAATCACCTCCGGCTGCGAATAGACGTCCCGCTCCATGGCCTGGCATGGCGGGCACCAGTCCGCGGTGAAGTCCAGAAAGATCGGCTTGCCGGTGCGGGCGGCCTGCTCCAAGCCCGCGTCCAGCCCCAGCACCCACGGAATCGGGCTTGAGCCGCTGTCAGACCGCTGTTGTGCTGTGTTGAATAGCCAGCTTGCGCCAAGCCCCACGATCAGGATGAGCAGCAGCCAGTGCCGCCCCCCACGGCCGGGCCGCGATGCGGGTGTAGAACGATCCGCGTGCTTATCCGATGTGCCGGGCATCATGACGCCTCCTTGATCCCTCCTTCATTCATTACTCGGCCTGAAGCCTGGGGGTTCTTCGCCTGCTGAATCTGGAGCAACATCCGGGATCGCCCGATATTGCCACGCGGCCGCAGCCCGGCGGGGTGGCGCCAGCGGCCTGCTGGAACGCTCCTTGGCCCGCAGCGCAACCTGGTCCCTGCCAGTGCGAATCGGGGCATCCTTACTTCACATATCGCCTGGGCAGACGTGGCGAAAGGCGGCAGAGCATTTCGTAGCAGTGCGACCGGGCCATCGCCGCCAGCCTGGGCAGGGCGTTGGGCGCTTCGGGATCGGCGCTGATGAGCTCCACCGTCGCCTCCAGCAGCGTGCCGGGGTGATCCTGGGCCAGCTCGGTCAGGTCGATCACGATCTGGTCCATGTTCACGCACCCCAGCACGCGCGCAGTGCCTACGGGTTCCGTGGCCCCGGCCGGCTGCACGCGCACCACGCCGCGGTTGCTCAGGAGCAACGGGTAGCCGTCGCCGTAGCCCACCGGCACCACGCCCAGCACGCTGGAGCGCTTGAGGCGATGGGTGGATTGATACCCCACCGGCGAGCCCGACTCATACCGCTGCACGTGCACCACCCGGCTGACCCATCGCACCACGGGCCGCAACAGGCCGGCCAGGGGTGAATCTTCCGTCGCCTGCGCCGCCTGTTTGCTCTGCTTCCCTTTCCCCTGTGCCGTGTCGTCCGGCTCCAGATCGGGCGCGTAGCCCAAAAGGCCCAGGCCGACGCGGACCAGGTCGAAGTGGAATTGCGGCCCGCGCATCAGGCCACAGGTGTTGGCCAGGTGTCGCATCACGCCCTGGGGCAGCGCATCAGCCACGCGGTCGATCAGCCGCTCGAACCGCTGGCGCTGCTCGTGAGCGAAGGCAACGTCGCTGTCAGCGGTGGCCAGGTGGGAATACACCCCTGCCACTCGCACGTACCGCCAGGCGTCGAGGTCGGAGACCAACTGCACTAATTCCGCCTCGCTCAGCCCCGCGCGGCTCATGCCGGTATCGACGTAGAGGTGGACCGGGATGCGCATGCCGAAGCGCTGCCCCAGGCGGTTGAGGGCCTCGACCTGCCCCAGGTCATGCACCGACAAGTGGAGCTTGCCCGCTATGGCGTGGCGGTAGAGGCCGTCCGTGCGAGACAGGTCCCGCACCGGCATCAGCACCAGGATCGGGCCGCTGA
>DASVCG010000052.1:0-11519 GCA_036381755.1 Phycisphaeraceae bacterium
CGTCCGCCAGCGACTGCCTGCGGATCCAGGCGCGGGCGTGGGGCGCTTCCCGCTGGATCTGCTCCTGGAAGCGGAAGTCGCTTAAAAGGTCGACCGTCGAGCCTCGCCGGGGGACCAGCGCCCAGGAATCGTCGCCCACGAAGCCGGTTAAGTAGCGGATATCGCGGGGGTTGGTCACCAACAGGGCATCGACGCCGGCGCGGGCGAGGCGCTTTTGCAGCCGCTGAACGCGGTGGCGCAGGTGGGCGGGGGTCGCGGGTCGGCGTGGCGAGGCGGCGCGGGGCATGGCTACCTGGTTAGAAGGCGTTGTTAGAAGGCGTTATCCGGTGGGGCCAGTGGAGGCGTGATAGACGGCCTGGGGGTCGAAGACGCGCTGCTCGACGAAGCGGAGGCCGCCGCCCTGGGCGTCGATGGCGCGGTAGAAGCAGGAGTGATAGCCGGCGTGGCAGGCCGGGCCGTGCGACTTGCAGCGCAGCAGCACCACGTCCTGGTCGCAGTCGACGCGGGCCTCCAAAACCTCCTGCACGTGCCCGGAGCTTTCGCCCTTGACCCACATCTTGTTGCGTGAGCGTGAGAAAAAGGTGGCTTTGCCGGTGCGGAGGGTCTGCTCCAGGGCGGCCTGGTTCATCCAGCCCATCATGAGCACCTGGCCGGTGTCGGCGTCCTGCACGATGGCGGGGACCAGGCCCTGGTCGTTGAAGCGGATCGTCAGCGTCGTGGTGGTATCACTGGCGGAATCGGCCATTGGGGTGGCTCCACGGCTTGAACACGAGACGAAGAGGCCGATTATAGCGATTGCCCGCCCTTTTGCGGCCGGTGGGGTGTCGCGGGGGGACGTCGGGTGGGAGGCGTCGCGCGGGAGGCGGTGTCGCCGGGGGCTGGGCGACGGCTTATACTTTTTGATCCACCTGATCCGCGAATTTGAACGCCATACCTTGAGGATTCGATCATGACCGACTCAGACAAGGACCAACCCAAGCTCCAGATCGACGCTGATTGGAAGGCTCAGGCGCAGGCGGAGAAGCAGCGTCTGGCCCAGCAGGCCAAGGCCCGCGCCCAGCAGCAGGCAGGGACGGCTGAGGCCGGCGCCGCGGCTGGGGCTGGGGGCCTGCCCGCTGCCAACTTCCTGACGCTTATCAGCACGCTGGCCACGCAGGCGCTGTTTGCCATGGGGGCGGTGGCTGACCCGCGCACCGGCCAGCGTTATCAGAACCTGGACCTGGCCCGCCATCACATTGACCTGTTAGGCGTGCTGGAGGAGAAGACCAAGGGCAACCTCACGGATGAGGAGGCCGCCACGCTGGCCACCACGCTTTATGAGCTGCGCACGCGGTATGTGCAGATGGCCTCCGCGGCGCGTGGGATTTGATCTCGCCCGACGGCCCGGCCCCCGGAAGACCCCCGGAAAGCTCCCGGAGAGCCCCCGGAGAGCCCCCCGGAGGGTGAAGCGGGCGATGAGTTGACGGTCCATCCCAACTAACTATCTTCAGGGGCACGGTTGGGTCTTTTGATCCGACCGGGGCGGGGGTCGTCGGCCCGCTGTGCGCCGACGTGACGCCCGTGAAACACGAAAAGGCCCGTGCCGTGTCGCAGACCGCTTCCTTACAGGCCGCCCCTGCTGCCCGCTGGGTGGATCGGCATTACTTTCTGCTCCGCCGGCTGCACTCGCTCAGCGGCATCGTGCCCATCGGGGCGTTCCTCCTCGAGCACCTGTATACCAACTCGGCCATCCTGCTGCCTAACGGGGCGCATGAGTATCAGCGGGATGTGAATTTCATCTGGGGCCTGCCGGGGCTGCTGTACCTGGAGATTCTGGGCATCTGGCTGCCCCTGGCGTTCCACGCGGGGTTAGGAATCGTTTACATCTTCACCGGCCGGCCCAACAGCCGCATCTACACCTACGCGGACAACCGCCGGTACACGTGGATGCGGATCACGGGGATCATTGCGCTATTCTTTATTTTCATTCACCTGGCCCAGACGCGCTGGGGCTGGACGTTCGGCGGGCTTTACGATGCGCCGTTCGACCCCACGCGTGCGACGCTGACCACGGCGCAATCGATCCAGGCCCACTGGTGGACGCCCTGGTTCTACGCCATCGGCACGCTGGCGGCGGTGTTCCACTTCGCCAACGGGCTGTGGACCGCGGCGATCACCTGGGGGCTGACGCTGAGCGTGCGGGGCCAGCGGCGATGGGGCTGGGTGTGCCTGGCGATCGGGGTGGTGCTGGGGGTGGTGGGCCTGGCGTCCATCGCCAAGTTCGCGGCCTACCCCTTGGAGGAGGCGGCGGCTGGGCCGGCGGTGTCCGCCCCGGCTGACCACCCGCCGCTGGGGGTGGAATCGCCCTGACCCTGCTGCTGGGGACGGTTTTGTTTGGCCCTGGGGCGGCGATCCATCCATACGCCCATGAGTGCAGGTCGATGGTAAGGGAAAGCGAAGATCGGGCCATCCACCTGGACCGGCCTAGGATTAGGCCCGGCCAGGACTTGCTGGCATTTGCCCAGGCCCTGATCCGTTTCCGCCTGTGCTGCGTACGGGATGGTGCGACCATGATCGAGCGATTGAACGGCCTGAAGGGGTTGATTCTGCTGGCGATGGGCCTGGCGGCCCTGGTGGCGGCGTGCGCGCTGCCCTTTCTGGGCCTGGAGCGGTTCGAGGGCGACGCGGCGCCGATGATCTACGGCTTCGTGGCGGCGGCGGTGGGCATCGGCTTTTTCGTGCTGGCCTACAGGCCCGCGGCGTTTGAGCGCTACGTGATGTCGGTGGCGATCGTCTTCCTCGTGCTGATGTTCATCGGCGTCATCGGGCTATTATCCTCGGATAACCCCGCCATCGGCGTTGGCGCTTCCCTGACCTCCTCGGGCAGCTCGCCCTGGCTTTGGCCCTGAGGCCGCCGGCGAGGGGGTGAATAACGGCAGGCCGACCCGGCTGGCACAAGGCACAGGCGCAGCATGGCAGCAACGCAGCAGCGAAGGATTATCGTCGTGGGTGGCGGCCTGGCGGGCCTGGCCGCGTCCATCCGCATTGCCGAGGCCGGCAGCCCCGTGGACCTGTTCTCCATGGTCCCGGTCAAACGCTCCCACTCCGTGTGCGCCCAGGGCGGCATCAACGCCGCCAACGACGTGGCCCGCCAGCAGGGCTACTCCGAATGGATGCACATGGACGAGACGCTCTACGGCGGGGACTTCCTCAATCACCAGCCGCCGGTCTATGAGATGACCCACTGGGCGCCCAAGATCATCGATCTGCTGGATCGCATGGGCGTCCCCTTCAACCGCACCTACGAGGGCTTCCGCGATCTGCGGATGTTCGGCGGCAGCCTCTTCAAGCGCACGCACTTCGCCGGGGCCACCACCGGCCAGCAGCTCCTGTACGCCCTGGACGAGCAGACCCGACGCCTGGAGACCGAGGGCAAGATCACCAAGTATGAGTTCTGGGAGTTCCTCTGGCCGGTGATCGATGAGGACGGCGCTTGCCGGGGCATCGTCGCCCAGGACATGCGAACGATGGAGATCCGCCCCTTCCGGGCGGACGCGGTGGTGATGGCCACCGGCGGCTGCGGGCTGATCTTCGGCAAGAGCACGATGAGCGTGATCTGCACGGGGGGCGCGGCTTCCCGCTGCTACCAGGCCGGCGCGGCGCTGGGCAACCCGGAGATGATCCAGGTGCACCCCACCGCCATCCCCGGCGAGGACAAGTGCCGGCTGATGTCCGAATCGGCCCGCGGCGAGGGCGGGCGCGTGTGGGTTCCCCGCAAAAAGGGCGACACCCGCCACCCCAACGACATCCCCGATGACGAGCGCTGGTACTTCCTGGAGGAGAAGTACCCCAAGTACGGCAACCTGGTCCCCCGCGACATCGCCACCCGCGAGATCTTCAACCTCTGCCAGCAGGGCTACGGCATCGGCGGGGGGAACATGGTCTACCTCGACGTCACCCGCCTGCCCCAGGCCACCAAGGACAAGCTCCGCGGCATCCTGGAGATCTACGAGAAGTTCGTCGGCGACGACCCCAGCCGGGTGCCCATGAAGATCTTCCCCGCGGTGCACTACTCCATGGGCGGGCTTTACACCGTCTACACCGCCCAGGAGCGGCCCCCCGTCCCCGGCGACGCGGGCAAGGCCATCGGCCTCCAGCACGGCGCGCCCAACAACATGATGACCACCATTCCGGGGCTCTACGCCTTCGGCGAGGCCAACTACGCCTACCACGGCGCCACGCGGCTGGGCGCCAACGCCCTGCTCTCGTGCATCTTCGACGGCCTGTTCTGCGGCCTGTCCGTCCACAACTACGCCCGCGACGTGGTCAAGACCTCCGCCAACGATCTGCCCCAGGCGGTCTTCGACCGCTACGTCGAGCAGGAAACGCAGAAGATGAAGCGGCTCACCGAGGCCAAGGGGCAGCACAACCCCTACCAGCTCCACCAGCGGCTGGGGCAGGAGATGACCGCGGCGTGCACCGTGGTCAAGAACGAGAAGCGCATGCTCCAGGCGTACGAGGTGCTGCGGCAGATCAAGCAGGAGTACCAGGACATCCGCCTCTCCGACACGGGGCTGTGGACGAACCAGAATCTTTCTTTCGCCCGCGCTTTGGGGGACATGATCCGGTATGCCGAGGCGATCCTGGCTGCATCGATCGAGCGGAAGGAGTCGCGCGGCAGCCACTACCGCGACGACTACCCCGAGCGCAATGATGAGCGATACCTCAAGACCACGATCGTGCGGTACGACGCTGGGGGCGATCGGCCGCTGATCGAGTGGGAGGATGTGCCGTGCCCGATGGTCCCGCCGCGGGCGCGGACGTACGGCAAGGTGGAGTCCGCTGCTGAGGCGCAGGCGCAGAAGCAGGAGACGCCCGGCGGGGAGGGCTACAGCCAGCGTCCTGCGGAGGATTCGCCGGTCTACAGCCCTGCCACGCACGGCAAGGACGTGGGCGCGACGGGGTCCGCGTGAACGTGATGCGGCCGGCCCCGGCTGGAGGCCGGCATCGCGGGGGCGGCTCGCCCGCGGGCGTGAGCCGATCTACAATCCTGGCTCGTTGTTGCCAAGGGGGTTTTGACGCTTATGACCGCTGAGGCCGCTTCGCCCAAGCCCGAGTCGTTCATCGTCCGCATCAAGCGCCAGGACGGCCCTGGTCAGCCGTCCTATTGGAATGAGTTTGAGGTGGCCTACCGGGCGAACCTCAACATCACCAGCGTGCTGCAGATGATCGCGGCCAACCCGGTGACCACCGACGGCCAGCAGGTGCGCCCGCCGGTGTGGGAGTCGGCGTGCCTGGAGGAGGTGTGCGGCTCGTGCACGTTCCTGATCAACGCGCGTGTCCGCCAGGGCTGTGCGGCGCTGGTCGATGAGCTGCTGGAGCGGGGCACGACGATCACGCTGGAGCCGATGACCAAGTTCCCCGTGATCCGCGACCTGATCGTGGACCGCTCGCGGATGTTCAATGATCTGAAGCGCATCAAGGGGTGGGTGCCGATCGACGGCACGCACGACCTGGGGCCGGGGCCCAAGGAGACGCCCCAGCAGCAGCAGCTCCGCTATGCGCTGTCGCGGTGCATGACCTGCGGCTGCTGCCTGGAGGCGTGCCCGCAGTACCTCCAGGACAACCAGTTTGTCGGGCCGTTCATCTTCGCCCAGACGCTGCTGTTCAACCTGCACGAGACGGGCAAGGAGCTCAAGGGCGAGCGGCTGGACGTGATGATGGGTCCGGGCGGGATCAACGATTGCGGCCAGGCGCAGAATTGCGTGAAGGTCTGCCCCAAGGAGGTGCCGATCACGGAGGCGATCGCCCACATCGGCAGACAGACGACGGTTCACGCGGTCAAGAAGTTCTTTTCCGGCCGCTGACCCAGTTCCCTTCCCAGGCGGTTTTCAGCGTGAAAGCGGCGCGGGCCGGGGGCCGGCGGTTCGCTCTTTGGCCTGTTCCATGCCGATACAATAAAAGAGGAAGTTCGGGCCTTTTTTGCCAGGGGATGGCCCGGGAGGTGCGACGTGTCAGCTCCGCTGCATTTGAGTGCGGTGCGTCCGCTGGTTCGCTACGTGGACGAGGAGCAGGCGGTGATCGACACCCACGTGTCCGCCAGCCCGGCGGGTTGGTGGAGCGGCCAGGGTCAGTTGGACCCGGTGGTGGAGGTGCTGGTGGAGATCCGCGGCAGCGACGGCTTCCACGACGAGGAGCGGACGCCGCTGCGGCTGGTCCAGGGCCGGGGGCGCGTGCGGCTGGACGTGGTGCAGCCCAACCGCTGGTGGCCTGCGGGCATGGGCGATCAGCCGCTGTACGACCTGACGGTGAGCCTGGTGATGGGCGACCAGACGATCGGGCACAAGACCACGACCATCGGCCTCACGTCGGTCCGCTGCGACGCCAGCGACTCGGCCCGGGCGGTCTCACAACTGCTGGTAAACGGGCAGGTGTGCTCGATCCGGTCGCTGGTGATGGTGGACCGGGTGGATGAGAACCAGCTTTTGCCCGCGGCGGGCGATTCGATCCTGCTGGTGCGCGACCACTACGGCCCGGACGTGCTTTATGAAGCCGCGGATCGTGCGGGGATTTTGCTGATCCAGTGCGTGCCGATCGACCCGGAGGGCACGCCGGAGCGCGAGGTGACGGCGCAGGTGGACCGGCTGGCGCCGCACCCGTCGCTGGCGGGGTGGTTCATCGGCCACCTGGGCCGTATCAGCGACCAGGTCGCCCAGTTGATCCGCACGCTGGACCCGACGCGCAGCATCTTCCGCGAGCTGCCGTCGGTCCGGGCCGCATGAGTTTGTTCTGCTTCGGCGCTGGCGGCGCGGCCTGTGCGCGGCTGTGATGCGGGTCGCGGCGGGCGGGGGCAAGTCGCCTTCAAGCCGTCCTGGCGAGGGGCGGATCGGCTATGCTGATGTCATGATGCGAACCTGGGTTGGCTTGGGGCTTTTGCTACCGGCGTGGATCGCGGCGTGCACCGGCTGGGCGGCGGCGCCCGCGGCTTCTTCGACGCAGGAGACGGTGCAGGAGGCTGTCGCACCCGCAACAGCGGTGTCGCCAGAGGTGCGGCAGTGGCTGGAGCGCATCGAGCAGCGGGCGCGGGAGGTGCGCGACCTACAGGCCCGGGTGCGCTACGAAAGCGTCGATGAATTGCTGGGGAGTCGGCAGATCCGTGCCGGTGTGCTGGTGTACGACGCGGGCCCGCCGGCGCGATTCGCGGCGCGATTTGACCGAGCGGTGATTGATGAGCAGCTCCGGATGCAAAGCCGGTCTTACATCTTCGACGGCCGATGGCTGGCGGAGCGGCACGATGATGAGAAGCTTTTTTGGCGGCGTGAGCTGGTGCCCGCGGGCCAGGAGGGCCGGGACCTGCTTCGGCTGGGCGAAGGGCCTTTCGCGGTGCCGCTGGGGCTGGAGGCCGACGCGGTGCTGGAGCGGTTCGAGGTGGAGCTGATCGAGCCGGCGGACGACGACCCGGCCCGCAGCGTGCACCTGCGGCTGACGCCCCGCGAGCACGTGCGGATCGACCAGGAGCAGATCGACCTGTGGTACGACCGGGGCACGCTCCTGCCGATACGTGCGGTCACGCGGGAGCAGGATACGCAGTCGATCCTCACCCTCAGCGACGTTCGGATCAACGCCGGCCTGGAGGGCCAGCCCTTCGACACGGCCCCGCCTGCTGGGTCGGACTGGCAGGTTCAGATCGTGCCGCTGGAGGCGTCGACCATGCCGGCGTCGCCGGGGCAGCGTTAAGCTGCGTGAAATTGCGTGCGCAGCATGGCTGGGGGCGGCCGATCGCGGCGTCGTCATTCGCTAGAATGCCGGAATGCCGGACGTCCGCAGGGTTTTGTCTCATCTGGCGCAGCCGTTTTTGTCGCCGATCCGCACCGCGCGTCATTACGACGCTCACAAGCTGCGTAAGGATCTGCTGGCCGGTTTGACGGTGGCGGTGGTGGAGGTGCCGCAGGCGATGGCCTACGCGGTGATCGCCGGCGTGCCGCCGCAGTACGGGCTGTACACCTCGATCCTGCAAGGCGCGATCGGGGCGCTGCTCAGCTCCAGCGAGCACATCACCACCGGGCCGACCAACACGCAGAGCCTGCTGGTGGCCGCGACGGTGCAGCGGCTGGTGGGCGATCCGGGCAACCCGATCTACCTGGAGCTGGTCTTCGCCCTGACGATGCTCAAGGGGCTGATCCAGTTGGGCTTCGCCTTCGCGCGGATGGGCAACATCACGCGGTACGTCAGCCACAGCGTGATCGTGGGGGTGATGGCCGGGGCGGGCGTGCTGATCCTGGCTGGGCAGTTGGGCGCTTTTCTGGGGATTCCCGCGGTGCAGGGAGCGGCCACCTGGCCGGGGGTGCTGGGCGAGATCGAGAAGCTGTGGCCGCACCTGTCACAGGTGAACGGGCGGGCGGTGGGCGTGGGCGTGCTGAGCCTGGCGGTGATCCTCGGGGCGCAGCGGGTCTCGCCGTTTTTGCCCGGCGCGCTATTGGCCATGGTGCTGGGGGCGGCGGTCGTCTGGGCCGCGGGGTGGACCGGCGCGGATCTTCCCCTGATCGCCCCCCTGTCCCAGGCGATGCCGCAGTTCCAGATGCCCAGCCTCACGCTGGAGCAGGCTGAATCGCTCTTCAGCGGCGCCTTGGCGCTGGCGATCATCGGGATGCTCGAATCCGTGGCCATCGGCAAGGGCATCGCGGCGCACAGCGGCGAGCGGATCAACGCCAACCAGGAGTTCTTCGCCCAGGGCTTCATGAATTTCGTCACCAGCTTCTTCCAGTGCATCCCCGGCTCGGGCAGCTTCACCCGCTCGATGCTCGACTACGCCGCTGGCGCCCAGACGCGGTTTGCTGCGCTGTTCAACGCCCTGTTTGTGTTGGTGATCTTCTGGTTCCTGGCCCCCCTGGCCGCGTACACCCCCCTGGCGAGCCTGGCGGCGGTGCTCTTTGTGATCGCTCTGAAGCTCATCGACTGGCGTCACCTGCTGCGGGTGGCCCGCTCGCACCGCTCCGACGCGGCGGTGTGCTTCGCCACCTTCCTGGCCACGCTGACCCTGCCGTTGCAGTACGCGATCTTCGTGGGCATCTTCCTCAACATCGCCCTCTATCTGCGGCTGGCCAGTCAGCTTCACCTGGCGGAGATGGTGCCCGCGCAGGGCGGGCCGTTCCTGGAGCGGCCCATCCACGACCGTGCTGGGCGGGAGAAAGTGATCTTCCTCCAGGCGGAGGGGGATTTGTTCTTCGCTGTGGCGGACGAGCTTCAGGAGCGGCTGGCGATGGTCAGCCGCAGCGGCGTGCAGGTGGTGATCCTGCGCCTGAAGCGCACGCTTTCGATCGACTCCACCGTGCTGGGCGTGCTGGAGCGGTTCGTCCGGGAGATGCAGGCCCGCGGGGGGTATGTGCTGCTGTGCGGCGTCCGCCCGGACCTGATGGGCCGCCTGGAGCGCTTCGGCCTGATCCGGCTCATCGGCAGGGAGAACGTCTTCCCCACCACCTACGGCGTGTTCACCTCCGCCAAGCAGGCCCTCCAACGCGCCCGACAGCTCGTGGGCGCCTCCCTCGACGTGGACGAACCCCTCCCCGATGAGCAGGAAGCGTGGACGTACGAGATTTAAGGGGGTAGAGGGTAGGGGGCAGGCGGCAGAGGGTAGGAGAAGAGTAACCACAGAGACACAAAGATAGAGGGCAGCCCCCTCACCCTACCCTCTCCCCCCGAGGGCAGCTTTTTGCGCCATTGACGTAACTCTGCGCTGCTAGCGCACTTGCGGCGATTTGCGCGTAAAAACAGTTCGTCGCATGATGAGTTGAACCTTCACCAAGGAGCTCATCATGGACGACGAACTGTTCCAGACAGTCTACCGCACCGCCTGCCAGCTGGCGCCCCGACGCGCTAAACGCCAGCAGTTCAGCGACGCCCTCATCGTCGGCCTCTACCTGTGGGCGGCCATCCGCCACAAGCCCATGAGCTGGGCCTGCCGCCCGGCCCACTCGCCCCACGCCCTGGCCGGCGGCCCCCTGCCCAGCGTCTCCACCCTCAGCCGACGCCTCCGCAGCGATCCGGCCCGCTCGCTGCTGGGCCGCCTCGAAGCGCGGCTCCACGCACGCCCCCACCCCACGCGGGTCGGCTGCTGGATCCTCGACGCCAAGCCGTTGCCGGTCAGCCCCTACAGCAAGGACAAGCAGGCCCGACGCGGCTGGGCGTACAACGGTTTGGCCCGCGGCTACAAGCTCTTTGCCCTGTGCGACCTGGACGGCCGCATCCGCGCCTGGCAGGTGCACGCGATGAACCGGGCCGAGCCCACGGTCGCCCCGACGCTTTTGCAGGCGCTGGAGCGGCCCGGGTATGTGCTCGCCGACAGCGTCTACGACTCGGTGCCGCTGCACCGGGCCGCCGCCCAACGCGGCCTGCAGATGATCGCGCCCCGCAAGGACCCCACCGGCCCCATCGGCCGACGCGCCCGCCACGGGGCCCGGCTGCACGCGATCGACATGCTCGAGACCTTCTGCAACCGGTTCGGGCCCGCGATGTACGCTCAGCGGACCCGGATCGAGCGGGCCTTCGCCCGCCTGGCCTCCAGCCGCGTGGGCCTGGACCACCTGCCTGGCTGGGTCCGCGGCCTCGACCGCGTCCGACGCTGGACCCAGGCCAAGCTGATCCTCGACGCCGCCCAAAACTGAAGGACTTACCGCAATCATGCAAAAAGCTGCCAGAGGGGGAGAGGGCTTTGTATGCAACCCTAATCTCGATTGGGGACTCTGATTTTTCTGAATCCTGCCCGCTGCCGTCTGCCCCCTGCCCTCCATCTTCATCGTTCAGACGCGAGTAGCGGCTTGCGCGCTGCCGGGGGACTGGGGCGAGCCGACTAGCTCCGCGTTGGTCTTGAACCGCTCCAGCGCCTTGAGCAGTTGCTCAACCTGCATCACCGGCTGCATGTTCAGCAATCTGCGGCGCAGGGCGGCCATGGTGGCCAGCTCCTGCTCGTTGAGGAGCAGGTGCTCCTTGCGGGTGCCGCTGGCGGCCAGGTCGATGGCGGGGAAGACGCGCTGCTCGGCGATCTTGCGGTCGAGGATCAGCTCCATGTTGCCGGTGCCCTTGAACTCCTCGAAGATCACCTGATCGCCACGGCTGCCGGTGTCGATCAGGGCGGTGGCGATGATGGTCAGCGAGCCGCCTTCCTCGAACTTGCGCGCCGCGCCGAAAAGCTGCTTGGGGATGGCCAAAGCGCCGGCGTCTAGGCCGCCTGAGAGCGTGCGGCCAGTGCCCTGCATGCCCGGGGCGGTGTTGAACGCCCGGCCCAGGCGGGTCAGCGAATCCAGCAGCACGACCACGTCCTTGCCCTCTTCCGCCAGGCGCTTGCACCGCTCGATGGCCAGCACCGCCAAGCCCACGTGCCGCTGGGGCGGATGGTCGTTGGAGCTGGCCCAGACGGTGCAGGGGACGTTGCGGCGGAAGTCGGTGACCTCCTCGGGCCGCTCATCGATCAGCAGCGCGTACACCTCCGCGTTGGGGTGGTTGCGGCTGATGGCGACAGCGATGTTCTGCAGGAGGGTGGTCTT
>DASVCG010000053.1:0-7380 GCA_036381755.1 Phycisphaeraceae bacterium
GCTGAATCGGCGTCGGCTGCGGTCGACTCCACGACGTACTGGCTGCGGATGGAGTCGATGTAGATGCGGCGGCGCTGGGCGCGGGGGATCTTGGCGATCTCCTCGAACTGGTTAGTCAGCAGAACCGGGGGCGTGCCGGCCTGGGCGGCCTGGCTGATGTCCTCGATGAGCTTGGGCCACAGGTCGCGGTAATCGAGCATCCGCCTCAGGTTTTCGATCCGCATGCGCGGGTCGGCGTTGCTCTTGATCTGCTGCCACTGCGACTCGTACTGCTGGGCCTGGCTGAGGATGGCCTGGATGCGGGGGTTCTTCTCCTGGAACTGGCTCTGGTGGCTGGCGCGGTCGATGAAGTAGCGGGCGCCGACGGTGACGCAGGAGAGGGCCACGCAGGCGGCTGCGGCGCCGATCCAGGGCTGCTTGGCCTTCCACAGCCGCTGACGCATGATGTGCTTGGGCAGGATGTTGGCGGAAACCCGCTCCAGGCCCAAGCCCTGGAGGGCCAGCCCGTAGGCCGTCGCCAGGTTCAGCGCGTTCTCGGCCAGCTCCGATTCCCGCCGACCTTCCACGCTCAGGCGCTTGAAGCCGTCCGGCCGGACGACCTCCATCTTGAGCTGCTGCTTGAGGAACTTTTGCAGCCCCGGCAGGCGGAAGGTCGAGCCCACGCCCACCAGCCGCTTGAGGTGCGCGTCGCGGTTGAGGCTCTGGTAGTAGCCCAGCGAGCGCTGAAGCTCCTGGACCAGGTCGGCGAAGACCGGGCGCATCGCCTGGAAGATCTGGCGGGCGTACTTGCTGGTGCCGGCTTCGCGCTTGAGCTTCTCAGCCTTGGGGAAGCTGAGCTTGAAGGCCCGCACGAGGGCCTCGGTGAAGCTGTTGCCCCCGATGGGCAGCGTGCGGAGCCAGATCCCCCCGTGCTCGACGATGATGACATCGGTGGAGCTGGTGCCGATGTCCATGTAGATCGTGCCGGGCGGGTCCTCCCCCATCGCCGCCTCGTAGGCGAAGGCGTTGTAGACCGCCAGGGGCGAGAGCGTCAGCGCATCGACGCGCAGGTTCACCTGGCGGTAGTTGTTCAGGAACGCGATCACCCGCTCCTTGGTGATGGCGAAGATGCCCACCTCCACGTCGGGGGCGTCGGCCTGCTGGAAGACCTGGTAGTCCCATTCGACCTGATCGATGGGGAAGGGAATCTGCTGCACCGCCTCGAAGCGGACGATGTCGGGGATCTTCTTAGGCTCCACCGGCGGCAGCTTGGCGAACCGGGCGAAGGCCATGTGCCCGGGGACGGACACCACCACGGCGCTGCGGGAGACTTCGTGCTTGGAGAGGAAGGTATCCAGGCCGACCTGGATGGTTTCGTCGACGTTCAGATCGGGCGTGGTCAGGATCTGCTTGAAGGGAAGGATGTCGAAGTCGACGACACTGACGCGGTCGCCGGAGCGTTCCAGTCGCATGGCCTTGATGGCGTTGGCCCCGACCTCGATGCCCCAGCTATCGTTTTTTTTCGGCATAGGAGCCTCCCTGGACCTGGATGCCTCACCGTCAAGGCCTTCTTGATCGCCGCCTGCGCCGGAAACGAGCTTGCGCGTCGCGGTCGTGGCCCATGCATCCTACCACGAAAGCGGCCTGATGCCCCGGGGTACGGTCGGCCGCGGCCTGGCTGGATGAGTTCATGCCGCGCATCGGCTGGCGGATGGCCTGGGGGGAATGATCGGGATGAAACAAGGATGCCGACCCTGCGCGCGGCGGCGGGGGGCGGCAAACCCACCACGCTGGCTCATCCATTGCATTTAAACCGCCCAGGCGGGCCCGGTCAAGGCGTGTTACCCCAGCCCGCGGAGCATCGGTTGAGAGTCCAAGGCCCAAAGCCCAAGATCCACCTATCCCAAACCCCATGGGCGATCGTGCTTCTTGATTTGTGATTTCCCGCCCCCCTGCTGCCTGCTCTCTACTCTCTGCAGCTCCAGCCGCGCCCCCGTTAGGGGGCGGGCTATCACCCCCCAATCGCTCTTGTCTTCTCTGAGTCTCTGTGCCTCTGTGGTGAATCTTCTCTTTTCTGCCCCCTGCCCTCTACCGTCTGCCCACTGCCCCCTATCTTCCTGCCCCCCTACCCTCTGCCCCTTCCGGGGGCCTCCAGCGGGGGCTGATTTGGGCTGACGCCGGTCGGGTTGGGCGGGTGTGTGAAGATAGGGGGAGCCCGCGGCTTATCCAGGCCCGTCGGCTGGACGATATCTGGGAGGGAAGCGCATGCGCCATGGGGGCCTGCGCGGTCTTTATGTGAAGGTGGAGGCCCAGGCAGGGGACGGCATGGAACTGGACAAGATCCTCAAGACAGCGTTGGAGCAAGGGGCCTCGGATATCCACTTGGTGGCGGGCCACCCGCCGGTGGTGCGCGTCCACACGGTCATGACGCCGATGGACTACCCGGTCCTGACGGCGGAGGGCGTGATGCGGATGCTGCGTCACATGGCGGGGGAGGAGCAGCTCAAGACGTTCGAGAAGGTCAGGGACGCCGACTTCTCGTACGAGGTGCCCGGTTGCGGGCGGTTCCGCGTCAACGCGCACCTTCAGCGCGGCAGCGTGGGCATCGCCATGCGTGCGATCAAGACCAAAATCCCGCCCTTCGAGGATCTGAACCTGCCGGACGTGGTGCGTCGGCTGACCTACCTGCCCCGCGGGCTGGTGCTGGTGACGGGGGACACCGGCTCGGGTAAGTCGACGACGCTGGCGGCGATGATCGACGCGATGAACCATCGCTACCAGAAGCACATCATCACGCTGGAGGACCCGATCGAGTACACCTTCGTCAGCGACAAGAGCGTGATCGAGCAGCGCGAGCTGGGGGCGGACGTGCCCAGCTTCGCCAGCGGTCTGCGTCACGTGCTGCGTCAGGACCCGGACATCATCCTGGTCGGCGAGATGCGCGACCTGGAGACCACCGCCGCGGCCATCACCGCCGCGGAGACCGGCCACCTGGTGCTCTCGACGCTGCACACCGTCAACGCGGCCCAGACGGTGGAGCGCATCATCGACATGTACCCGGCCGACCAGCAGAACCAGATCCGCTCGATGCTGGCCAACACGCTCCAGGCGGTGATCAGCCAGACGCTGTTCAAGCGGATCGACAAGAAGGGGATGGTGCCGGCGGTGGAGGTGATGCTGTGTACGCCGGCGGTGCGGAACCTGATCCGCGAGAACCGCGCCTTTGAGATCCCCAACGTCATCGAGACGAACCGCGCCATGGGCATGAACAGCCTCGACAACGCCATCGTGGAGCTCTACTTCAACGGCATGATCAGCCGCGAGGACGCCATCGCCCAGGCGGCCTACCCGGAGAAGCTCGAGCGCATGCTGGCGGCGTGAGGCGCGCCGGAAGCGCGTTGGGGTTCCAGGTGGTGCGACGATGACGGAAGGAAGAAGGAGCGACGCAGCGGCGCGGGCGGATCAAGCGGATCGGTGAAAAGCCCGGCCCCGGGCCGCGGGGCCAAGAGGCTGACCCGCCCCGGCTCGCCGCTGCCAATGAGCCCATGCCTCAATATCGATACCAGACGCGGTTGCCCGGGGGAGAGACATCGGTGGGCGTGCTCACAGCGGAGAACGCCCTGGCCGCGGCGCAGCAGCTCCGCGCCCAGGGGCACACGGTCCTCCAGTTGATGCCGCTGCACGCCGACGGGCCGCGCTCGCTGCTGGAGCGGCTCAAGGCGCTGAACTACTCCTCCGGGCCAAGCGCCCGGGACATCCTCAACTTCACGTCGCAGTTGGCGGTGATGGTGCGGGCGGGCATCGCCTTGCGCGCCGCCATCGAGGGCATCGCTGAGCAGACGCAGAACCCGCGCTTCCGCCAGATGCTCTTTCAGATCAAGCAGGACGTGGAGTCGGGCAAGCAGTTCAGCGAGGCGCTGGCGCGTCACCCCCGGCACTTTGGCCCGCTGTACGTGAACATGGTGCGGGCCTCGGAGATGTCCGGCTCGTTCGCGCAGATGCTCGACCGCATCGCCGCGTACCTGGCGCACCAGCTCGAGACGCGCGCGATGGTCGTCGGGGCGATGATCTACCCCTGCGTCATCGGCGCCATGGCCGTGGCGGTGACGATCTTCCTGCTGACCTTCGTGCTGCCCAAGTTCGCCGCGGTGTTCGAGGGCAAAGAGGCCGCCATGCCCTGGCCCACCATCTTCCTGATGGACCTGTCGGCCTTCATGGTGCATTGGTGGTGGGCGGTGGTGCTGGCGCTCCTGGCGGCGCTGGCGGGGCTGTTCTTCTTCGTGCGGACCGAGCCGGGCGGCTGGTGGTTCGACCGCCTCAAGCTCCGCTTCCCCCTGTTCAAGCGGATGTTCCGCGCCCTGTACATCTCGCGCAGCCTCCACACCATGGGCGAGCTGGTCAACGCCGGCGTGCCCATGCTCGACACCCTGGCGATCACCGGCGAGATCAGCGGCAACCGCCTCTTCCGCCGGATGTGGCGAGGCGTGTACCACTCCGTCAAGCAGGGCAAGAAGCTCGCTCAGCCGCTGTTCAAGGACCCCCTGCTGCCCAAGCCCGTGGTGCAGATGATCTCCGCCGGCGAGGAGTCGGGTAAGCTCGGCGAGGTGCTCGACGAGGTGAGCACCTACTACGCCAAGCAGTTGCGCGAAACCATCAAGACCGTCACCAGCATGATCGAGCCCATCATGATCATCATCATGGGCTCGGTGGTGGGCTTCATCGCCATGGCGATCATCCTGCCCATCTTCAAGCTCTCGACCCTGGTGCGGTGAGGAGGATTCGTGATTTGCGACCTGGAGAGGTCGTAGCGGCTGGGCAGGCCGGGAAACAAGCCAGATGCGAGCCGAGCCTGGCCCGCGTAGCCGTGAATTGCAAGACTTGAACGACAGGCCATGGGCACGCATCCTCACAAACCGCATGCCGCGAACCGCCGAGCGCGGACCCGCTCCGCCGGCTTCACCCTCATCGAGGCGGCGCTGACCACCGTCATCGTGGGCACGGGCGTGCTGGCGATCGTCGCGGCCCAGCAGGCCTATCACATGAAAAACGAATGGGCCCAGCGCACCGGCACCGCGATGCTGCTGGCCAACGAGATCCGCGAGCTGACGCTGACGCTGCCCGTGCACGACCCGATCACCGGCGCCAACCACCTGGGGCCCGAGCCGGACGAGACCGGCATCGCCGACTACGACGACGTGGACGACTTCGCCGGCGCGGTCAGCGGATCGGGCTACGGCGCCGGGGCGACCTTCAGCCCGCCGATCAACGCCCTGCGCCAGCCCCTGAACGACCTGAAGGGCTGGTCGCAGGTGGTGAAGGTGGTCAACGTCCTGACGGACAACATCAGCGTCAGCGACAACATGGCCCAGCCGCTGGGCACCACCGATCTGGTGCGCGTCACCGTGCGCGTGATGCACCAGGGCCCGCACCAGGACGAGCCGAGCCTGGTCACCCAACTGACGTGGTTGATCGAACGCTAGGCGCGGGCAGGCCCCGGCATAGCGGGCCCAAACCGCCGCGCCCCACCAAGCAGGAGGCTGGAGCACTCGACCATGCGTGCAGCACAGCACCAAGCCCGACGACGACATCGGCGGCTTCAGGCAGCCCGGCGGCGCGGGGTGGCGGCGGTGCTGGCGATGATGTTCCTGGTCATCTTCGCCTCACTGGCCGCGGCGATGGCCATCGTCTCCCAGGGCAACCTCGCCACCGCGGACGCCCACCTTAAGGTCAACCGCGCCCTGGCCGCGGCGGAGTCGGGCATGCAATTCGTCCGCTACCACCTGGACCAGGCCGCCCACAACATCCGCGTCCGTGAGGGCGTCATCACCCCCCAACTGGCCCAGCAGCTCTGGGTTCAGGTCGCCCAGGCGATGGTCAGCACGCTGTCCGGCAACAACCACAACCTCGAGGAGCCTTACTTCGACGGCACCACCCTCCACCTGGGCCCCATCGCTGTGGGCCCCAGCGAACCCGCCTTCACCGCCATCCTCCAGCCGCACCCCCTGCCCGGCCAGGACGGCAACTACGGCTCGCCGTTCTACCAGCGGCCCCCCTACAGCCAGATGAGCCCCCCCGTCTCCAACGCCAACCCGCTCGACGGAAGGTGGATCCGCGTGAAGGTCGTCGCCTCCGACGAGCAAGGCGGCGGCAGCGTGTTCCGCTCCATCTCCATGGACTTCCGCATCGACAAAAAAATCCCCTACGCCATCCTCTCCAAAAGCCGCATCATGATCGGGCGCAACGTCCTGATCGAAGGGCCCATCGGCTCCACCTTCCTGGAGACCCACCTGACCAACGGCCACCCCATCCAGATGATGAGCGACTTCTACGGCCTCGACAGCCAGCTCGACAGCGATCTGGACACCCTCCGCCAGTGGCTCGTCGCCAACGACGCCAACGGCGACAACCGCCTCAACGTCAGCAGCAGCTCCGAAACCCAGAACCTGTCCAACCCCCAGAACTACGATAAAAACAACGACGGCTACATCGACGAATACGACTACTTCCTGGCCCACTTCGACTCCAACGCCGACGGCAAGATCAGCAAGCTCGAGCTGGACTACGACAGCAACATCAACGCGCGACAGCTCTTCGACCTGATCAACACCTTCGGCGACCCGGACCGCGAAGGCTACGGCGACGGCTTCATCGATGAGAGCGACCGCTACGCCAAGGTCCGCGGCCAGGTCTACATCACCGCTGACATGGAAAGCTGGATCGACGGCGCCGCCAACGGCGCCTACCAGGACTACTTCCAGGGGCCGCTCCACCCCGACTACGCCCAGGCCCCGCTGACGTTCCAGGCCAGCCAGAACGACGTGTACCAGTTCGGCCCCGAGGACTTCGACGTCAGCTCCCTGCGGTCGATGGCCGACGGCGGCGACCTGCTCACCCAGGCCAGCAGCCAGGACGGCTCCACCAACGCCGACGGAGAAACGATGAAGATGGACCTCTCCGGCAGCCACGTCGAGGAGGTCCCCTACGGCGCCGCCCACCCCTACGACTTCTACAACCGCCCCGTCTTCGAGAACATGACGTTCACGAACGTCGTCATCCCCAAGGGCACCAACGCCCTGTTCCGCAACTGCCGCTTCATCGGCGTCACCTTCGTCGAAACGGAAACGGACAACGACGACCCCAACTTCAACTTCGCCGGCAGGGGGGAAAGCGACGGCTCGCCCAAGCACCCCGACCGCGTCGCCATCGTCGACGGCGAGGAGGTCGCTGACACCAAGACCGTCTCCAACAACCTCCGCTTCGACAACTGCACGTTCGAGGGGGCGATCGTGTCCGACGCGCCCGAAGAATTCACCCACGTGCGGAACAAGATCGCCTTCACGGGCAAGACCCAGTTCCTCATCGAGGACTCGACCCACCTGACGCCGCAGGAGAAGGCGCTCT
>DASVCG010000054.1:0-2707 GCA_036381755.1 Phycisphaeraceae bacterium
AGGCGGGGACGACCTGCTTCGTGTGCGTCACGGACCGGGTGGCCTTCGAGGTGCTCGCGCGGCTGCGGCAGTGGAGCGTGGACGTGCCGGGGACGGTGAGTGTGACCGGCTTCGATGCTGTGCAGGCGTACATGCCCAGCAACCCGCCCACCCTGACCAGCGTCGATCCGCTGTGGATCGAGATCGGGCGGGCGGCGATGAGCCTGGCGATGCGTCGGCTGACTCAGCCCTCGGCCCCGCAAATGACGCTTACGGTTGGATGTCGATTCGTTGAGGGGGAAACGCTTGGCCCACCGGGAGCCTGAGCATCAGGAGGCATGGCCCGCTACCTCTTTTATGGAAACGAGGCATCCGATGAAGATCCATCCCCGCAAGGCCTTCACGCTTATTGAGCTGCTGGTTGTCATCTCCATCATCGCCCTGCTGATCTCAATCCTCCTGCCGGCGCTGAGAAGCGCGCGGGAGGCGGCGCAATCGGTGCAGTGCATGTCGAACATGCGGCAGATCGGGCTGGGGCTGGAGATGTACACCAGCGACCATGACGGTGCGTTCCCCAACTACGGCGGAAACCCCCTCCCTTGGTTCACCTACCTCTTTGAATATACGGGCGGCGCTCCAGGCCCCTATCAAACCACGCCGGTCAACTCGAACTTCGGCATCTGGCACTGCCCGTCCGAGGAGC
Source organism: Phycisphaeraceae bacterium (assembly GCA_036381755.1). GTDB lineage: Bacteria > Planctomycetota > Phycisphaerae > Phycisphaerales > Phycisphaeraceae > DASVCG01. The sequence goes on from DASVCG010000054.1 coordinate 683, forward strand.
TTGTGGGCGACGCCGAGCGGTGGAAGAACGTCGAGAGCTACGGCGGCAACCTTCACCTCGCCGACTTCGGCGTCAGCAGTGTTAACCGCCAATACTACTACTGGAACATCCGGAGCGTGCCCCAGGCGAGTAACCGGATTGCGGCGATGGACGCTGTCACCGAAGGCATCGGCCCGTCCATCAACCGCTGGCACCCGCTTCTTGAGATTTCCTACCTCGGCTGGCGGCACACCGACGCTGCCAACATCCTTTACCTCGACGGCCACGCCGGGTCGCTGAGCCACCAGTCGTTCTTCCGGCCCGATTTCGAGCCGCAGATGTGGGAGCCCTACTAAAGCCGAACCTGCACACACCCGCACTGTTGCGGGGCGAGCCGTGGCCCATCGAGCGGGCGCGGCTGTGCAACACATCACTTCATACAGGAGGTTCAGAAATGCGTTTGAGCACGATGACAGGGATCGCGATGGCTGCAGCCTTGAGCCTCGGCATGGGCATGACCGGGACAGCCCGAGCCAACCTCATCACCAACGGCGATTTCTCGGACGGCCTGAACGGCTGGTCGCTGATCAACGCTGACACCGACAGCTCGGCCCCCGACCCCAGCGTGTTTGTCGGCACCACCGGCGACACCGCCGGCGTCCTTACGATCCAGAACGCCAATGATGCGGCTGGCAGCGGCGTGACGCAGACCTTCGCCATCGGCGACGCTGACACCTACATCTTCGAGTTCGACTACGGCTACGGGTGGGTCAACAACTACTCCAGCGTCGAGCTGTTCTGGCAGGACGCTAACGGCAACGCTATCTCGGGCTGGTACTCATTCACCTTTCAGGCCGAGAACAACTCCGTGAAGGAGTGGCCGCTGCACCATTCGATCACTCTCAAGCGCGGGCCGAACACCGCCAACGGCGGCGACATACCGGTGGACGCTGCGGCGGTGACCATCGACATCAAGCAGCACTACGCGGGCTACCAGACTTACTTCGACAACATCAGCTTCACGGCTGTGCCCGAGCCGGCGTCGCTGGGCCTGCTGGCCCTGGGCGGGCTGGCGCTGCTCGCCCGGCGTCGCCGCTGACCGTCCCCGGTCCCCCAGCGGGTGCGGGTGGAAACATCCGTGCCCGCTTTTGACATGGTTCCTGCTCAGGCTCCCTGTGTCGGGAGCGCCCCTCGCAGGAGACCCGCTTGCCGTTTAGCGCCGCCCCGCAGGCGCGCGTTGCTCTACGTTGCTATAAAGAGAGATCTTTCCGGCGGTCCTGCCAGGACTTCAATCCGATGACCGATGCCGCCGCTACGCCCGTGCCCACCACCCGCCAGCTCGAATACCAGAGCTGGGAGATGGGTTTGTTCCTGCACTTCGGGATCCGCACGTTCTACGAGGGCCACCGCGACTGGGACGGCCGGCCCATGGATCCCGCTGCGTTCAACCCGACCCAGCTCGACTGCGATCAGTGGATGCGCACGGCCCGGGTCGCGGGCATGCGCTATGCCGTGATGACCGCCAAGCATCACGACGGCTTCGCGCTCTGGCCCAGCGCCTACACCGACTAGTCCGTCGCTGCCAGCCCATGGCGCGGCGGCAAGGGCGATGTGGTCCGCGAGTACGTCGACGCCTGCCGACGCCACGGCATCGAGCCGGGGCTGTACTACTCCCCTGCCCAGCACCGCCCTGGGGCTGACATCAAGGACATGGCCGATCCCAAGGCCTACGACGACTACTTCATCCACCAGATCAGCGAGCTGCTCGGCGGCGACTACGGCCAGATCAGCGTGCTGTGGTTCGATGGCTGCGGCTCCGAAAACCACGAATACGACTGGGCCCGGATCATCGGCGAGATCCGCCAAATGCAGCCGAATATTCTGATCTTCAGCATGGGCGACCCTGATTTTCGCTGGGTGGGCAACGAGCTGGGCTTCGCCGACGTGCCGAGCTGGAACGTGGCTGAGCACGTGCCGATCTCTGTGCGGACCGACCGTGCCGAGGCCACCGCCAAACCGACCTGGCTGCCGGTGGAGTGCGACATC